>JAICMB010000737.1 GCA_025929455.1 Bryobacteraceae bacterium
GCGATGCACTACGATGGCGCGGAAGGTCCGGCGCAGGAAACTGGTTTGCAGCGAGGTTCCGGCGGGCGGTTTAGGGGAGGGGCCGCTCCCGCTGGATGAGATGGAGGATGTTGCCATCGGCGTCGGAAAAGAAAACGAGGCGATTGCCCTGATTTACGTAAGCATCACCGAGGAACTGCACGCCGGTCTCACGCAGACGCGCGTGCGCGGCATCGAAGTCATCGACGCTGATGGCCAGGTGGCGAATGCCGGGATCGCGCATGCGATTGTGCGCGCACCGTTCGCCTTCCGACGGGATGATTTCGAGCATAGCGCCATTGGGCGCGCGAACGAAGAAATTGCCGTCGTATTCAAAGTTGACGTGAAACCCGAGTACTTGGACGTACCACTCGGCTAACCGTCGCGGATCGGGCGACGCGATAGCGGTGTGCTCCAGACCCCTGAACATCTGGCGAGGATTGTAACACCGTGGGGGCGGTTAACTGCTCCGCTGCAACCGAGAATGTTGGGGAAAGGACAGGCAGCAAGACTGCCTGTCCCACCGTTATTGTCCGACGACTAACTTTTGCGGCACGCTGCACACCGGCGCGGCGCCTGCGGCCGTACCGCACACCATCACTTCGGTGGAGGTCCCCGCGAAGTCCGCCGGCACGACCAGGTTCACCTGCTGCACACCCGGCAGCCCGGGCGCCGCGCCGGCATAGTACGGCGCGGGCACATCGCGATCGCCGATGCGCGCCGTGATCGTCCCCGTTCCGGACACGCCCGTCGCGAAGAGCTGCACGACGCTGCCGGGCGAGGCCGGATGATCCCCTCCGTTGACAGTATTGTCCTGGTTGAGAATCGCGCCGTTAAAAATCGCGGGCGCAAACGGAGCCACGTTGACCGTCTGCGGTGTGCTGCTGACGCCGTCGATCCAGACGATCATCTTGGCAGTGCTCGCGCCGGCCAGCGCTACCGGCACCACGATGTTGATCTGCCCGGCGTTGCTGAACAGCACGTCGCCGCGCACGCCATTGAACGTTGCGTCGACATTACGGCCGGTGAAGTTCGCACCCATGATGGTCGTAATCGATCCGGGCACGACCGCGCCCTCCGCGAAGCTCGCGGCATTCAACACGCTCTGTACGGCAGGTCCGCTCGACGCCGCAGGCGTTCCGGTTTGATCGCCGGCAGACGCTGGCGAAACCGTGAGCGTAACGCCAATGGTCTGCGTTCCCGCAGCGCCCGCCGCGACCGTAATGACCGCCTGATACGTGCCCGGCGTGAGGCTCTGCGGGTTTGCGTCGATGCGCAGCGTGCTGTTGTTAACGCCCGCTTGCGGCGAGATCTGCAGCCAGCCCGTGCCGCTCGTATACGCGACCGTTGCCGTCCAGCTCATGACCCCGCCACCGGTGTTGTGAATGGCAACGTAATTCGTCTGCACACGCGAACCCGCCGCGGCGTTCAGCGCCAGCGTATTGCTCAGCACCTGCAGTTGCGGGAAATAGCCCGCGCTGCAATCGCCCAGCACGCTGCAATCAGGGCCGGGCGTGCTCTCGATGAAGCGCGGGATCGGAGCCGTCGTGCTTGCCTGCGCCGTTTGCGAGACGGGCGCGATCATGACCGTCTCGCCGACTTCCGAGCCTGTCCCGCTGCCTGGGGGCAAACTCAGGAACGCCGGAAACTGCGCGAACTCCTGCGCCGCGGAATTGGCGTCGATCACTTCGTATACGGCGTAGCTTGTACCGCCA
Source organism: Bryobacteraceae bacterium (assembly GCA_025929455.1). The sequence continues at coordinate 1,734 of JAICMB010000737.1, forward strand.
TTGTTCGAGAGAGCGGAAACCGTGTCGAATGTAGACGCGCCGGTCGCTGCCGAAAACACCGGCACACCGCCCACGCCGTTCGCGTCGGCGCCATTTACGCGCGCCAGCAGCAACGATCCGCTCACCGACGGAGCCCACTGGCCGCCCGATGCCGGTACGCCGAGACCGCCCCCGGACGTAGGCTTCACCGCGTCAGACCCGGCGATCACGTCCGGCACGTAAATCTGCGCGCTCGACGGCAAACCGGAAAACGTTACGAGAATGCGGTCGCCCGTGTCCGCGTTGAAATTGGACCAGCCCGCAAGCGGTTCGAGCGCGCTCGCAAATCCTTCCGTTACCCGTGTGGTCGAGAACAACGCACCCGACACAACGAAATCCGCAAAACTCGTCGAGTTCGGCACGGTCGAGCC
>JAICMB010000351.1 GCA_025929455.1 Bryobacteraceae bacterium
ATTCCGTACCATTTCAGTATCACGGGACAGGGCGAGTGTCTTCCGCGCTATGACAATTATGTGAAGCTCGATCCCGATGTGAAAGACGCGTGGGGCATTCCGGTGCTGCACGTCAACGCGAGCTACGGCGAGAACGAACACGCTATGGCCAAACGTATCCGCGAGCGCATGGGCGAGGTGCTCGATGCTCTCAAGGTGCAAGACCGCCACACGCCGCGCGAGGGCTTGAGCGTGTTCGGCAAAAACATACATGAGTGCGGGACGGCGCGCATGGGCAACGATCCGAAAAAGAGCGTGGTTAACCGCTTTAACCAGGTGCACGACGTGAAGAATGTCTTCGTGACGGACGGCGCCTGCTTCGTCACGCAAGGCTGCTACGAACCCACGCTGACGATCATGGCGATCTCCGCGCGCGCGGCGAACCACATCGCCGATGAGTACAAGCGAGGCAACCTATGACACGGCGCTGGCTACTGCGGACCGGTGCCGGCGCGCTGCTGAGCGGGTTCAGCGGCATGCCCGGCGAAGCGCAAACGCCACTGCCGCCGGGCCTATATCTGCCCTCCACGAATCACCTGGGCCACGCGCTGAAAGCAGCCGCGTCCGCGCACCCCTACGCCAACTACACGCCGCAATTCTTCTCGCCGGCCGAGTTCGCAACAGTGCGGTCCATTGCGGCGATCGCGCTCGGGTTGGATCAAGGCGCACCCGTTCTCAACGAGATCTGCGGCTGGATCGATCAGACGGTCTACGATGCCGCCGATGTGCGCGCCGCCGCACGGGCGCTGTCGCCGGCGCACCGTGCCGTAGCCGTCGCGTACTATGGCACTGACAGCGTTGCGCGCCTCGAGACCTTCGACGCACAGGCGATCTGCCGCGCAGGGCTACCGGCCGCGCGAGATCGCGACGTGCGTGCGCTGCTGCAACTCGCGCCCTCCGACGGTCCCGCGGCACGCTTCGTGCAGTACATCAAAGAGCGCGCTATCGACGGTTACTACACCTCGCGCGAAGGCCTGCACGAGCTGGATTACAAAGGCAATTCGTTTTACGCCGAGTCACCCGGATGCGCGCACGTTTAACGGCGGCTGCGGTACGCTGGGCGCGGATGCTTCGAAACCAGAAGACTCTGCAATTTTGTTTGCTTTTATTCATACCGGCCGGTGTTGTCCAGGCCCAATCTGTTCCGAGCTTCGATCCGAGCGCATTCGACCGCACGGCCGATCCGTGCGTCAACTTCTTCCAGTACGCCTGCGGCACGTGGATAAAAAATAATCCCATTCCGCCGGACCAATCGCGCTGGGACCGCTTCGATGTACTGCAGGACAACAACCGCGAAATTTTGCGCGGCATCCTCGAGAAGGCTTCCGCGCCTGCGTCCACGCGCGACGCCGTTACGCAGAAGATCGGCGATTACTATTACTCGTGCATGGACGAGAAGGCGATTGAGCAGCAAGGCATCGCACCCGCGAAACCGGAGCTGGACCGCATCGCCGCGCTCAAGACCAAGGGCGCGATCCCCGCGGAGCTGGTTAGCATGCACCGCCAGGGCGCGCGGCCGTTTTTCGTGTTCAGCTCGGAGCCGGACGCGAAAAACTCCATGATGGAAATCGCCGTCGTCGACCAGGGCGGGCTGGGATTACCGGACCGTGATTACTACCTTAAGAACGACGCGGAGATGCAAAAGATCCGCTCCGAATACGTCGCGCATCTCGGCCGCATGTTCGCGCTCGCGGGCGACACTCCCGAGCGGGCGGCCGCGGAAGCGCAAGCCGTCATGAAGATCGAAACGGAACTGGCGAAAGGTTCGCAAGACCGCGTCGCGCGCCGCAATCCGCAAGAGGTTTATCACAAAATGACGGTGCACGAGCTGTTTTCGCTGTGCCCGTTTCTTGACTGGCAGAAATACTTCACGGCTATGGGTGCGCCGCCGGTCGAGTCGCTGAACGTAGTGGCCCCGAACTTTTTCCGGACAATCGAAGAGGTGCTGGTTACGAACGATCTGCCGTCAGTGCAGAGCTATTTGCGCGCGCACTGGCTGCACACCATGGCGCAGATGTTGCCGAAGGCGTTTGTGGACGAGCAGTTCAGTTTTTACGGCAAAGTGCTCTCCGGCGCGCAGCAGATACGCCCCCGCTGGAAGCGCTGTGTCGACTACACCGATAGCGATCTGGGCGAAGCGTTGGGCCAGAAATTTGTGGACGTGACGTTCGGCGTCGAAGGCAAGCAGCGCACGCTCAAGATGGTGAACGCGATCGAGAAAGCGCTCGGCGAGGACATTCGCGGGCTCGACTGGATGACGCCTGCTACTAAGCAGCAGGCGCTGACGAAGCTTGCGGCCATTCGCAACAAGATCGGGTATCCGGACAAATGGCGCGACTATTCGAGCCTGCGCATCGTGCGCGGCGATGCGGCCGGCAATTCGCTGCGGGCGAACGAATTCGCGATCGAGCGGCAGTTAAAAAAAATCGGTAAACCCACCGACCGCAGCGAATGGGAGATGACGCCGCCGACCGTCAACGCGTATTACGACTCGCAGCAGAACAACATCAATTTTCCAGCGGGCATACTCCAGCCTCCGTTCTACAGCAACAAGATCGATGACGCCGTGAACTACGGTGGAATCGGCGCGGTCATCGGGCACGAGTTGACGCACGGCTTCGATGACGAAGGCCGGCACTACGATGCCAATGGCAATCTGCGCGATTGGTGGACGGCCGCGGATGCGAAGGCGTTCGAGGAGCGCGCCGAGTGCTTCGTCAAGGAGTATTCGAATTTCATCGCGACCGGCGACATCCACGTGAACGGTAAACTGACGCTCGGAGAAAATACCGCCGACAATGGCGGCCTCCGCATCGCGTTCATGGCGTTGATGAACTCGCTCGGAGACAAGCACCCGGCGCGCATCGATGGCTTCACGCCTGAGCAGCGGTTCTTCATCGGCTGGGGCCAAGTGTGGTGCGGCAGCACGCGCCCGGAATATGCCGCCGTGCTCGCGCGCGTCGATCCTCATGCGCCCAACGAAGATCGCGTGAACGGCGTCGTGTCGAACATGCCGGCGTTCCGGCAGGCGTTCGGGTGCAAACTGGGACAGCCCATGGTGCGCGATCCGGGCTGCCGCGTCTGGTAGGCCCGCCCTGCGATTCGTCGGTGTCGATTTCGGATGGGAAGGCAAGGCCAGCGGCTTGGCCGCGCTTTCCTGGGACGGCAACCTGCTGAGGATTGCCGCGCTCGCGCTCGAATCGGACATACGTGAGATTGTGCAGTGGGTAAGCGCGCAGGCCGGCGACGATGCCGTGGCCGGAATCGATGCGCCGCTGGTAATTCCGAACGCGACGGGCATGCGCGATGCGGACAAGCTCGCGCACTCGCGGTATGGAAAATATCACGCGGGCGCATATCCGGCGAGCCGGGAGCGGCGGTATTGGAAGAGCACGACGGGTCTCTCGGCGGCGCTGGCGCGTGCGGGGTTCGCGCACGGTGGTGACATGCCCGCGCGCGCGTCCGGCCGCTTTCAGATCGAGGTGCATCCGCACGCCGCTGTGGTGCAACTGTTCGGGCTCGACCGCATTATCAAGTACAAGAAGGGCACGGTGCGCGAGCGCGCGGCGGAGTTGGCGCGTCTGCGACAGCTCATGCTCGATCAGATGCCGTGGTTGACACCACCGCTCGATGCGACGGGATTGCCCGAACTGCCGGAAACTGGCCGCGAACTGAAGGCCGCGGAAGATCGTATCGACGCGGTGACGTGCGCGTACGTCGCCGCGCACTGGTGGTTCTGGGGACGCGAGCGCAACGATGTGCTCGGCGACGCTCGCCGGGGCTACATCGTCGTGCCGCAACGCCGCGCGCCGCAGTTGTCGCTCGCAGCGCTGCGCGAGAACTATCGGATGGCAGGGCTATCGGAGGCGGACGCGGCGCCAGACCCGGTGGTGCAGTTCGAGCGCTGGTTTTCGGAAGCGCGCGGGGCACGTTTGAAAGAGCCGAACGCGATGACGCTCGCGACATCGACGCCGGAGGGCGTGCCTTCCGCGCGCGTGGTGCTGCTGAAAGAGGTGGACGAGAGCGGGTTCGTATTCTTTACGAATTACGGCAGCCGCAAGGGCATGGAGCTGGACGCGAACCCGCACGCGGCATTGGTATTTTACTGGGCCGATCTGGAGCGCCAGGTTCGCGTTGAAGGTACGGTAGAGCGCCTACCGAAGGAAGCATCGGACACGTACTTTCATCTGCGCCCGCGCGGGAGCCAGCTGGGGGCCTGGGCCTCGCGGCAGAGCAGCGTTGTTCCGAATCGCCGCGTGCTTGACGACCACATGGCCGCTCTCGAGCACGAATACGAAAGCCGCGACATTCCCTTGCCCGCGTTCTGGGGCGGCTATCGCGTGCGTCCGGTTGCGATTGAGTTTTGGCAGGGCCGCCCCAGCCGTTTGCATGACCGCTTCGCATATTCGCGCCAGCGGGATGATTCATGGAAGATTGAACGTCTGGCTCCGTGAAGTTTAAAAATTGAAATGGCG
>JAICMB010000567.1 GCA_025929455.1 Bryobacteraceae bacterium
CGGTCATCAGCGGCGCGATAACGTTTCGGGCGCGTTCCGCGGAGTTGAGCATGTCGCGCGCGGCAAACGCGTACTGCTCATCGATGACGTGCTCACCACCGGCGCAACGGCCGCCGCGTGTGCGCGTGCGCTGAAGATGAGCGGCGCCGCGCGGGTCACGATTTTGACACTGGCGCGGGCCGACCGCCGCATGGACGCCACACTATTTCCGCGTACTGCTGCCGCGGGCGTGGGGGAGTTTTGAAATGCGACCTCTCGACCGGCTGCAAACACCCGTCCTAGTCCTGAACGCGAGCTACGAGCCCATCAACGTATGTGCGGCCCGCCGCGCGCTGGTGCTGGTGCTGAAGGGCGTCGCCGCGGCAGAGGAACTGTCTTCCGCCGCGGTGCATTCGGCCCGGCACACGCTGGCGCTGCCGTCCGTGATCCGCCTGCTCGAATATCGCCGCATTCCCAACCAAAGCCGTGCGCTGTCTCGCAAGAATATTCTTATGCGCGACCGCTACACGTGCCAGTATTGCCACCGCACGCTCGCGAGCTCCGAGCTGACGCTCGATCACGTGGTGCCGCGTTCCCGTTCGGGCGAGTCGACGTGGGAGAACCTGGTCGCCTGCTGCCACACCTGCAACAACCGCAAGGGTAGCCGCACGCCGGAAGAAGCGGGCATGAAGCTCGCGCGCGCGCCGCGTCCGTTCAGTGCGCACACCAGCCGCCATCTGATGCGATTGCTCGGGCGCAGCGACCACCAGTGGCAGAAATATCTGTTTTATTAGGTGGAGCAGCCAGTCTATGCTGGCTGCCTCGGGTAGCAATGGCCAGCTGGCAACACTGGCCGCCCCACTTCTTACGGTTGCGGCGCGGGCGGCGCTTCCGCCGGCGGATGTTTGCCTTCCGCCTTCGGTTTGGGCACAACTTTCACAGGGCTGATAATCACGTGCGCGTTGCGGCCTTCAAGCTTCGGCTGTCCTTCGATGCTGCCGACGCCGGCCAGATCGCCCGCAAACCGTAGCAGCAGCTTCTTGCCCAAGTCCACGTGTGCGATTTCGCGCCCGCGGAACTGCACCACCGCCTTCACGCGGTTGCCTTCCTGCAGAAATCGTATGGCGTGGTTTCTCTTGAATTCGTAGTCGTGATCGTCGGTGTTGGGGCGGAATTTCAGTTCCTTCACCTGAATCACGTGCTGTTTCTTTTTCGCTTCGTGTTGCTTTTTTTTGTTCTCGTATTGCCATTGCCCGTAGTCCATGGCTTTGGCAACCGGCGGTTCCGCGGTGGGTGCGATCACGATCAAGTCCAGGCCCATGTCCTGGGCCTTCCGCACCGCTGCGGAGGTCGGCATCACCTCGACACTGCCGTCAGGGAAAACAGCGCGCACTTCTCGCGCGCGAATGGCCTCATTCACATTCTCACGGATGCGGGGCCGGCGGGGAGGGTAATGACGCGGGGAATTCATCGAGCGGCGGGGGTGCGCGTAACACGCGCGGAACGGTCAGTCAACAGTTTCAGCAAATAAACACCTCTAAGCATTAGATGCACGATCTCGACCGATCATAGCAGAAACGCGGCACGTTTCTTAGCGCCGGTCCAGCTCCTGCAACGCCCGCACCGCCGCGGTATCGCCGGGCTTGCGCTCGAGCAGTTCGTGCATCAACTCGCGCGCCTTCTCGCGCTCTCCGGTCGCCACGTAGACACGGCCAAGATTCAGGTACAGAGTGCGATCGCCGGGCGCCTGCCGCAACCCGTAACGAAAGGCCGCGATGGCGTCGTTCGTTTGCCCCTGCGTGAAATACCACACGCCCAAATTGTTGATTGCACCGGTGTGGTCTTTACGAATCGAAATGGCGCGCTCAAACCATTGCTTCGCTTCAGAGGCCCTGTTCTGGTGCACGCAGGCGAGCCCAAGCTGATTGGCGGCATCGGCGTCCGCGGGGTTGACGCGCAGCGCTTCTCGGAACAGAGCTTCTGCGGCAGCAGGATCGTTCAGATTCGCGTATGCTTCGCCGCCGCCGACTAGCGCCGGGCCGTAATCCGGGCGGATCGCGAGCGCGCGCTTGTAGGCCGCGAGCGCCTCGCGCGCGTTCCCGCCGTCCAACTGAATGCGCCCGATCGCGTTCCAGGTTTTCCAGTTGGAAGGATCGCGCCGGACGACCTCTTCGAGGTACGGAATCGCCTGCAGCGGGTAGCCTGCCCAGTAAAACGCCGCGCCCAGCTTGAATGTATTGCGATGTGGCTTTTGATAGAACGTGCCGGCGAACGGGAGACCGCGCAGCGGCGGCGGTGCCGCGAGCGCCTGCATGTCGGTGCGCACGGTAACCTCGTCCGGTTGGCGCATGTAGATTTTATGCGCGCGACTCCGGTCATCGACAAGCAGCCAGAAAGGCTCTTTCGCGCCCGCACGGTACTCGAAAAGATAGCGCCGGAAAACCGCGAACACCGGGGCGGTGGCGGGCTGTATCGCGATCACGCCCGGCCCTTTCTTCTCCGGCAACGGCACCGGGTCGACCAGCCACGTGTCGGCCGGCGTAGCCGCGTTCTCGCCCGGCGGGCATCCGGCGGCGAACTCGCGGCGCACGCGCAGGGGCTCTTCTTTCACCTCGCTCGAACCCTCGACGATGTCGTAGCGCCGCCCCGGCTTTAGCCCGCCGGCCTCCTGCTTCAAACCCGACGGCCACACGATCTTCGCGTGTCCTTCTTCTGCGCTGGCGAGGGCGAAGTGCAGTTGCTTGGAGTGCTGCGACAGATAGCCGCTGCCGCAAGTGACATGCTGCACGCGCCCGTTCACTTCCACGCGCGCGCCGATTGCGTCGCGATTCGATTTCGTGCCGCGCAGCCGCAACACCACCACGGGCCGGCCCGCTCCGGCGCAGTTTTGGAATGCGCGAATCTGCGGACCCTGCCGGCTCTTGAGCACGATGTCACGATTGCCGTCGCCATCGAAGTCGATAATCGCGAACGCGCGGCTGTCGTCGGCAACATCGAGTCCGCTCACGCCCGAGTAGTCGTAGAACCGCTCGCCCCGGCGCACGTAAAATACGTTCGGCTCACTGCCGCACCAGCCGTA
>JAICMB010000659.1 GCA_025929455.1 Bryobacteraceae bacterium
CAAACTGGTGCAGCGCAATGAGGGCGTCGCCTTTCTCCCGCGCATGTGCGTCGGCCAGGAGATCCGCCAGGGTTTGTTAAAAGAGGTTCGCGTCCCCGAGTTGCACGTCGAACGCAAAATCCGCCTCGTCTACCCCGCGCGCCGCGCCCTCAGCCACGCAGCCCGCGCGTTCCTCGAAGTGGTGCAGGCCGCGTGAATGACGCAGACATCGGCGTTTCAAGTGGATTAGCGGCTGATACGATGAGAATCGGGAAGGAACTCCCGGATTCATTCGGCAACGGCGATGACGATAACAATCGATCCAAAGCTCGAAGCGCGGCTCCGCGAGAAGGCCGCAGCAGAGGGACTCACGGTGTCTGCTTACGTTGAGCGCCTCGTCAGTGCCGATCAGGCCGCCGAAAACGAAATCGAATCGCTCGCCATTGAGGGTCTGAATTCGGGGGATCCAATCGAGCCTGGTCCCGCGTACTGGAAAGAGAAGCATCGCCTGCTCGATGCGCGGCTCAAGCGCACCGGAATGCCGTGACGCAAAGCCGGTACGTTGTCCGGCCCAAAGCCGATCAGGACCTGGATGATCAGGCGCTCTATTACGCAACACAGGCGAATGCTGAGGTGGCGCATCGTTTCCTGGTTGCGGCTCACGAGACGTTCTCGCTACTGGCGTCCCAACCGAACATGGGATGGAGAACGCGCCTCCGACACCCGACCTTGCACAGCTCAAAGTTTTCCGCGTGACCGGATTTGAGGAGATACTCATCTTCTACCGGCAGCTTCCAGATTGTATGGAAGTGCTACGCGTTGTGCATGGTTCTCGGAATATCCAGGCGCTCCTTCGACGCGAAGGTATGGAATGAAAAACTTCACTCGACTGTGGTGCGGCCCTGGTCGCGTTCGGTTTGGTGCACAATCGGCGCGCATTAGCGGGAAATGGCCGGGCCTCAGGTGAGTCATGCGGCCTCCGCGAAGTCGCGGAGGGCTTGCGCCGACTCGGTGGAGTCGCCGTATTGGTAGTCGCGGGCGAAGGCGGAGCGGTTGTGGCGGCGGATAAACTGCTTGATTTCTGCTACTTGAAAAACGAAGCCATCGGTGGCCGGCGCGTAGGTAGCTCCGGTTATAGAAATAGCGGGCGGGGCGAGCGGTGCCGGGGACGAGGGGCTGTAAGTTGTGGGAGCGAGAGGAGATTGAGGCGTGCGGCGGACGTCACCGGCCACGGCGGCGCTTTGTGCGGGCGGCCTGACTCATTTCGGCGCGCGGCCGTGGTCGCGTTCGGTTTCGCACACGATCGCCGGTGCAGGCAATTATCCCGTCAGAACAAGTATGCAGGGACGTAAAGTCCGAACTATTCCGTTGGTTGCTCGTCGTTGTTGCAGGAGTCTACGGCTTCTTGCCGACGCATATAATTAACGGAAACTTGTCCGGGGCATTGCTGTCTATCGTTACCGTGCGGCCGACATTTCGATCATTTTGTGGAATTGTGTTGGGCGGGAGTACCGTCTTCAGAAACAGTACGGCCTGCGCAGCGGTGGCCGGTTGAGCCGCTAATTATCGGTTCGGCCGGACGTGAACTTCCACCGTTATCTCCTGCATTGGCTTGGCGGTGATCAGATCGCCGGACGCGAGGTGTTGCTCAAGATACAAATCCTCGGCCCACGCCACCCCGTCCGCAAAGGCTGTAATGCGATAACGTCCAGGCAGCACATTTGAAATCGTGGCTTTTCCATCCTTATCCGTTTTCGCCCCCCAATACGCATGCGCGGCGAGGAGCGTCCGAAGGTCGCTAACGGGCTCCTGGAGTAAAACTACCTCCGCAGCAGCTGCGGGCTGGTTTCCATCAGTTACTGTTACCGCGAAGGACGAGTTCGCTGGAGCAAGTGTGATCTCCAGTGTATGGTTCATCGCGTCGGCAAAGGCAACGATACCGTGATCTGTTGTAACGCCGTTATAGCGGACTTCTGCGATTTCGTATCCTGGCGTGTCGCCCTGAACGCGCACTTCGTATTGGTCCGGGAAAACTCCTTTAACTGAAAAACTGCCGTCGCTGGGATGGATCCTCGTAACAAGCGGCACGGAGCCCGGCAGAATTCTCAGCAACGGCCTCAGCACCAGCCGGCAATTGCCCATCGGAAACGCGGACCCGTCATGGCCCTCGACGCGACCTTGGACGTGTACGCGACCGCTCACGGTAAGGCCCCTCGTGAGATTGAGATCCAAACCTTCCTGATTTCGATCGCCGATCTCAATAGGGAGCAGCGCGGCGCGACGGTCGCGCGGTGGGGAGTTCAAGGTGCTAGCGGCCAGCCAGTATCTCCCCGGGGGGACGCGGTCGATTTGAAATTCGGAACCAACCTTGAGCTTTCCGCGGGCCACAAATGTTTGGCTGGCTCCTACGACCGTTTTGTCAGAGCGCATTAGTTCGAGCGAAACTTGGCCAGTTCCGAGTGGGTCGTTCTCTCCCAAAATCCGGCCACGGATCGATGCGATACGGGTCTTTCTCACACGAACGTCGATTTGCTGAGCACCGGTGCCATCCCAACTTGCCACTGGAGCAGCTTCCTCAACGCCCTG
>JAICMB010000294.1 GCA_025929455.1 Bryobacteraceae bacterium
AAGACCTCGGGCTGCCGCTCGATATCGGCGCCGCATTGCGCGTGATCGCGGCACGAAGAGTACAGCGCGTGGACATAGGCGAAGTAAACGGCCGTCCATTCATCAACAATTCGAGCCTGGGCCTATATCCGAATCTCGTAATCGCGCGCGAGCAGCGGCGGCGGCACGGGGCTTCGCGTACGCGGGCGCTGCTGTATGCGATCGCGCACGTGTTGCGCCGCTATCCGTTTCTGCGCGTCAGAGTGACGGCGGGACAGGTGCGGTTCGAGCAGAAAACGCCGTTTGTATTTGTCGGGAATAACATGTACGAAGTCTCCGGACTGGACATTGGCTCGCGCGAGCGGCTGGATGGAGGGCGGTTGCATCTTTGCATCGCGGCTCCAGTGTCCCGGGCGGGGCTGGTGCTCGCCGCGGTGCGCGCGCTGTTTGGCGCCCCGACGGACAGCCGCGCGCTGACCAGCATCGCGGTCGAAGAAGCCTGGATCGAGACGCGACGGCGCAAACGCCACATCACCACCGATGGCGAGGTAATGTACGCGGGCATGCCGCTGCACTACACGATCCGGACGCGCGCATTGCAGGTGATCGTGCCTTGATGCGAACCATCGTGCAACTCTCCGATCTGCACTTCGGACGGCTCGATCCGGCGTTGTTGGATCCGCTGCGCCGGGCCATCGCGGATGCAGCGCCGGACCTGCTCGCGGTTTCTGGCGATCTGACGCAGCGGGCGCGCGCGGGGGAATTTGAACAGGCGCGCGATTTTCTCGAGTCCCTGCCCTATCCACGGCTGGTGGTTCCGGGAAACCATGACGTGCCGGTGCAACCGATACAGCGGCTGCGGACGCCGCTGCGCGAATACACCCGCTACATGGGCGACGAACTGGCGCCGTTTTTCGCGGACGGCGAAATGGCGGTGCTCGGCATCAATACCGCGCGATCGGTGGTGGTGAAAGGCGGCCGCATCAATTTGCGGCAGATCGCCTGTATCGAGGAGCACTTCTGCGGCTCCGGAAATCTCGTGAAGGTGCTGGTGACGCATCATCCCTTCGATCTGCCGGAGCGCTATACAAGCGCGGACCTGGTCGGACGCGCGCGCGCCGCGATGAGCATGATCGCGCGCTGCGGAATCGATCTACTGCTGGCCGGGCATTTTCACGTGAGTCACGCCGGGCACACCGCGGACCGCTACAACATCCCCGGGCACTCCGCTGTATTCGTGCAGGCCGGGACGTTGTCTACGAGGCGTCGCGGCGAGCCGGAATCGTTCAACCTCGTAATGACGGCGGCGGACGAACTCACGGTGGAGCGTTATTCGCTTGATGGCGCGCGCTTTCACAAGGCATGCGAAGATCGCTTTCACCGCGCGGCAGACGGGTGGGTACGCGCATAATGGCTACTTGGACCAGCAACTCCATGGGTCGCCCGATCCGCCGGCGCCGCGCGCCTACGACGACGAGCCTCCGCCATTTCTGGGCACGTGGGGCCGCGTGTACGCAGCGGTGGTGGTGTATCTTGCCGCGCTGATCCTACTGTTTTATCTCTTCTCCCAGGCCGTTTCCGCATGAGGCCGCTCGACTGGGTCGTGATGGCGGCCTGGTTGATTTTCATCGTTAGCTACGGCCTGTATCGCGGACGCGGCAGTTCCACCACCAGCAACTATATGCTGGCGGGGCGCAGTATGCCCTGGTACGCGATGGGCCTCTCCATCATGGCCACGCAGGCCAGCGCGATCACGTTCATTTCGACCACCGGCCAGAGTTATGTGGACGGCATGCGGTTCGTGCAGTTTTATTTTGGGCTACCGCTCGCGATGGTCATATTATCCGCGACGGCCGTGCCGATCTTCCATCGCGCCAACGTGTACACCGCGTACGAGTATCTGGAGCGGCGCTTCGACCTGAAGACACGCTCGCTGGTAAGCGGAATTTTTCTTCTGCAGCGCGGACTCGCAGCGGGTCTCTCCCTATACGCACCCGCTGTCGTACTCTCCGTCATCCTCGGATTATCCGATCGCGCGACGACCGTAGTGATGGGTCTGCTGATCATTTCCTACACTGCGTTCGGCGGCATCAAAGCCGTGACCTGGTCTGACGTGCAGCAGATGATTGTGATCTTCTGCGCGTTAATCGCTTCGTTGGTTGCGGCCGTGGTGCTGCTGCCCCACACCGTTTCGTTCATGGATGCCGTGCACCTCGCCGGAGCCGCGGGACGCCTGAACGCGGTCGATACCCACTTCAATTGGAACGACCGTTACAACCTGTGGAGCGGGCTTATCGGCGGCATGTTCCTGGCGCTCGCGTACTTCGGCTGCGATCAGAGCCAGGTGCAGCGCTATCTGACCGGCCGCTCGGTGGCGCAGAGCCGGCTGAGTCTGATCTTTAATGCCACGGCGAAGGTTCCGATGCAGTTTTTCATTCTGTTCATCGGGGCGATGGTGTTTGTGTTCTTCACGTTCCTGCGGCCGCCGGTGCTGTTTCAGCCGGTGGAGTTGAAAAACGTGCAAGCGAAGGCAGCCTACGCGAGCGTGGAACGAAATTACAATGCGGCGTTCGAGCACCGCCGCGCCGCCGCGCAGGAATACATCGCGGCCGAGCGCAGCGACGATGCCGCACGCAAGAACGCCGCGGTTGCGAACTACCGTACGGCACAGACAAACTTCAACGCCGCGCACCACGCCGCCGAGCGATTGGTGAGCGGCAGCTTCAACGATACCAACTACATTTTTCTGTCCTTCGTCACGCACTATCTGCCCGTGGGGCTGGTCGGCCTGGTCGTGGCCGTCATCTTTTCGGCGGCGATGTCGTCAACCTCAGGCGAAATCAACTCGCTCGCCACCGTCACCATCATCGATGTCTACCGCCGGCATTTCAATCCCAACGCGAGCGACCGGCACACCGTAATTGCATCCAAAGTGGCGACCGTGTTCTGGGGCTTCTACGCCATCGGGTTCGCGCAATTCGGCCGCGATTTCGGGGCGCTGATCGAGGCCGTGAACATGGTTGGCTCGCTATTTTATGGCGGCCTGCTGGGCGTGTTCGTGCTGGCGTTCGCGTTCAAGCGCGTGAGCGCAACCGCCGCGTTCTACGGGGTGCTGGCGGGCGAAGCGGCGATCTTCGCGACCGCCATTTTCACCAAAGTGTCGTTCCTCTGGTACAACGTGATCGGCTGTGGAGTGGTGGTGATCGCGGGCCTGCTGCTCTCCGCCGCAGGGCGCGAGCGTACGGCGCGCCGGGCTGTATCGGAACAGGCGACGCGTTGAGGCAAGTGATGACACGCACGCAAATAATACTCGACTTCGAACTTCATCGCCGCGCCCGTGAGCGCGCGAACGCTCTGGGCATCTCTCTTTCTGCATACGTTCGCAAGCTGGTCGCCCGCGACCTTGGTGGCGTAAAACCAAGACCTGACCGTCGTGCCATATTCGATCTCGGGAGATCGGGCGGTTCAGACCTTTCGAGCAATAAACGGCAGATAATCGCGGAAGCGTTCGCCTCCGAGCACCGCAACCCGCGCCGTCGGCGTCCTCCGGCGCGATGAACCTGTTTGTCTACGCGTCCGATGTCGGGAATGCCTGCACACCTGGACCTTGCAGCAACAGCATGCAACAGAGCGCAGATCTACAGCTTGCATGGGAAATCGGACGCTCGTTCCGCGATCAAGATTTCTCGATTGTCGATTGCACGAGCTTCGCGGTAGTGCGCCGATCGCGCGGCGTCATTTGACGATGATTGTGCAGTTTTCCGGTTTGGGCCGAACCGGCGGCGTGCATTTACGGTCGTTAGGTAAACGCCCGCCCTTTGCGCGAAGGCCCGCCAATGCGACTATAGAATCGTATCCGTTCGCGCAATTTGCGCGAGACGGAAATACGGCTACGCGCACTTACATTACGGGTGCAAGCGATGTTCGGAAAACCAATCCCGGTGCTGCTGATGGCACGCGAGCTGACCTGGGGCGGCAGCGAACGCCAGATGACCGCTACAGCGATCGCTCTGGCCGCGCACGGCTTTGATGCTCGCGTGGCTTGTTTTATTCGCGAAGGCGTGCGCAGCCGCGACCTGGAAGCCGCTGGGGTGCCGGTGGTGCACTTTCCGGTGCGCTCGTTCCGTTCGATCGCGGCGTTCAGAGAAGCCCGGACGCTCGCCGAGTACATCAAGGCGAACCAGATCCGCATCGTGCACACCTGGGATCCGCCGTCGACGGTCTGGGCCATTCCGGCCACGCGGACGCTGACCGGGGCGGTTCCTCTGGCCAGCCAGCGCTCGCACCGCGAGTTGATCCAGCCGTCTTATCGTGCGCTGGTGCGCGCTACGGACCGGATAGCGCGCGGCATCGTCGTCAATTGCGAATTTCTGCGGCGGCATTTGATCGAGGATGAGAACGTGCCCGAACACAAGGTGCACGTCTGCCATAACGGGTTGGACTTATCGCGTTTCCGGCAGCGGACAGAGCCGGCGAACACGGGCACGCAACCCGGCGATATCGTGATCGGAACCGTGTGTGTGCTACGGCCGGAAAAGGATGTCGCAACGCTGCTGCGCGCGTTCGCGATGGTAAGGAAGACGCATCCGCGAGCGCGCTTGCTCATCGTGGGCAGCGGCGCCGAACACCCGGCGCTCGAACGGTTGACGCGCGAACTGGATCTGATCAATGTGTGCACATTCCAGCCCGGAGTTCGCGATGTGCTTCCGTGGCTGCGGGCCATAGATATTTTCGTGCTGCCATCGGTGAGCGAGGCGCTTTCCAATTCACTCATGGAAGCGATGGCGGCGCGCTGTTTCCCGATCGCGTCGGAGATCGGCGGTAATCCGGAACTGATCCGGAACGGCGATTGCGGCGTGCTGTTCCCGCCGCGAGATGCGGGGGCGCTGGCGAAGGCAATCTCGACCGCGATCGACAACCCCGAGCGGCTGCGCGCGGCCGGCGAGCGGGCGCAGGCGTTTATTGAAAAGAGCTTCTCGTTGGACGCAGCGGGGCGGCGGATGGCCGAGATCTACGCGTCTCTGCTGGGCGAATCGGCACTCTCGATTGGCGCCCCCACAAGCTCCGGCGAAGAAGCGCTCGCCAATTCCGGCCGCGCCAGTTCGCGATAAAGGCCGAGCCACTCCCGGCGAACGCTCGCCCACTCGTATTTCTGCAACTC
>JAICMB010000472.1 GCA_025929455.1 Bryobacteraceae bacterium
CGGTGTGTCCTTCGATCCACGCATTCGGGCCAACAAAGACAACGCTCAAAAGAGCACTGGTCCTAAAAACCAGGCCAGCAAGCAGCCGTCGCGATGCAATGGCCTGAAGCACGGGCTATGCGCCGAGCGGGTCCTTCCCGCACGAAAACGCCGAAATGCTCGATGAAATCCGCAACGGCTTCGCCGAAGAATACGATCCGGCGACGAACTGGGAATTACGGCTCACCGACCAAGCCGCCATGGTCTACTTCCGCGCCCTGCGCTCGCGCCGTTCCGGGCGCGGTCTCTTCAAACCTGCGCCTGCACGCCGAAAACCACCCGGCCGCCAACCCGGACGAAGGCATCGGCCTCGCCCTTGGTCCGACAACCCAAAACGCATGAAAAATTTCTTCCGCTACGATGCCGGCGCCGAACGCGCCTTGCGCGAACTCGACCTCACGCGCAAGCACCGACTGCAAGTACAAGCGATTAACCCGTCGGCTTCGTTCCGCGACCCGCCATTCGCTCCTCTAATAAGTCAAAACCGTAGCGCAGGCAGTCTTGCTTCCTGCGTTCCTCCGCCGTCCGGCCCACCATCACGCGCAGATACACCCGCAAAGGGACCCGGCGATCTCGGGGCGCGCGCAGCATTGTACGCACCAGCGCAGGATCGCCGCTCGTAATGGCATCCGCCAGCAGGCGCTCCACCGTCACGTCTGCGTCGGCGAAGAACTATTTCTGCTGCAACGTCCCCCGCACCCGATCGCGGTACGCCCGCGCCAGATGCAGTACGCGCCGGTACTCCGCCGCGTCCACGTCGCGCTCGGAGCACGCAATCATAAGTGTGCCGTCGTCCTTAAAATTGCCGTCCCACTCGATCATGCGGTCATCCGTCCACTTCGGCTGATACTCGCGCATCTTTTCATCGGGCATGCGATCGAAATACGCGCGCAGGTTGTAGCTGGTCTCGTCGGGGTACTCGTCCTCGAACGGTTCCTGCTCGAAATTCCAGACCGGCTGCTGAAAACTGCTTTCCACAGGGCCGATGATACACCAAAGAAAAACGGGCCGCGCTGGCAGGCGGCCCGTTCGTGATCTCTTCGAGTTGTGCGGCGCTTAAACGTGATTGTCGAGCATCTTCTGGACGTCGGTTTTGCCCACTGCGCCCACCTTCTGCTCGACCACCTTGCCGCCTTTGAACAGCAGCAGCGTCGGAATCCCGCGGACGTTATACCGCATCGCGGTACCGCCGTTCTCGTCCACGTTCAGCTTCCCGACTTTGGCGCGGCCTTTGTAGTCATCCGCGATGGCGTCCACCGTGGGCGTCATCATGCGGCATGGCCCGCACCACTCCGCCCAGAAATCCACCAACACGGGGACTTCTGAGTTAAGTACATCAGTGTCGAAAGTCTGGTCGTTAAATGTCAGGGTATTGGCACCCGCCATAGCGTTTCGTCTCCTACAGTGAAATGGATGTTCCTACTGTGAAAAAGATTCAGGGCTGCCCCGCTCTCCGCGCCGCTTCGGGCGCCGCCCGGCAGAGGTCCCGATATAAGTGTACGTACTCCCGTGCCGAGGCTGTCCAGGAGTTGTCCCGCTCCATGCCGGTGCGCATCATCTTCCGCCAGCGCTCCGGCTCGCCGTAGGCCGCAACCGCCTCGCGAACCGCCCCCAGCAGCGCTTTCACGGTGAAATCCCGGAACTTGAATCCCGTATCGCTGTCAATCGTGTCGTCGAGTCCGCCCGTCGCGTGTACGATTGGCAGCGTGCCGTATCGCAAGCTGTAGATCTGGTTCAGCCCGCACGGCTCATAGCGGCTCGGCATCAGGAACGCGTCCGCGCCCGCCTCGATCCGGTGCGCCAGCCCATTGTCATAACCGATCCGCACCACGAATCGGTCCGGGTGCGCCGCCGCCATTTGCAGCATGGCCGCTTCGATCGCCGCTTCGCCCGAACCGAGCGCCGTCATCGCAACATCCATCGCCGCCAGTTCCGGCCCCGCTTGCGCGACTAGGTCGAAGCCTTTCTGCGGATGCGCGAAACGCGACACAATACCGATCAGCAGATGGTCCATGTTCTCCGCGCCAAGCCCGAACTCCTGCAGCAACGCGCGCTTGCATTCCCGCTTGCCCGCCAGATCGCGCGCCGAATAACGGTGCGGGATGTTCGGGTCCGTCTCCGGGCTCCACTCTTCGTAATCCACGCCGTTCAAAATGCCGGTCAGGTGCGCCGCGTGCTCCTTCAAAAAACCTTCGAGACCGAATCCGAATTCGCGTGTCTGAATCTCGTCCGCGTACGCTTTGCTTACCGTGCTGACGCCATCGCTGAAGTAGATGCCGCCCTTCATGAAATTGAGCTGGCCCCAAAACTCCATGCACTCCGGCGTAAACACCGACTTGTCGAGCGCAATATCGCCGAGCACGTCCGGATCGAAGATCCCTTGATATCCGAGATTGTGGATCGTAAACAGAATGCGCGACGCATAGAACGTCGGGTCCCCCGCGAACGAGTGCCGTATGTAAACGGGAACCAGCGCCGTCTGCCAGTCGTGGCAATGAATAATATCGGGGCGGAACAGCCGCCTCGCTACTTCGAGCACCGCGCGCGAAAACACTGCGAACCGCGTGGCGTTGTCGGGGAAATCCTGGCCGCCGCTGCCGTACAGCCCATCGCGCTCGAATAGCGGCGCGCAGTCGACAAAGTAGAAGCGTACGCCGCGCTCCGTCGCTTCGGAAATGTCTACGAGATATCCTTTGCCGACCGGAATCCAAATACCGCGGTACACGATGCGCGGCGGCGAGGGATACGTGTTGCTCCCGTAAGCCGGCAGCACCACGGCGACGTTCTCGCCCTGCGCGGCCAGCGCGGGCGGCAGCGCACCAAGCACATCCGCCAGGCCTCCGGTCTTTGCGAACGGCGCGGCTTCGGAAGCCGCCATGAGAATCTTCATGCCTGTGCTACGAGATCTTTACGAACGGCATCCAGCACACCATTGATAAACGCGGCCGCCTCATCGCCGGAAAAACGCCGCGCCAGCTCGACCGCTTCGTCGATCACAACGGCGGGCGGCGTATCCTTCCGCGTCAGTTCGTAAATCGCCAGCCGCAGAATGTTGCGGTCCACCGTCGGCATGCGATCTACGCGCCAGTGCGCCGCCTTTTCTGAAATGCGGCGATCGATCGCTTCCGCCTGTCTGGCAGCGCCCAGCGCCAGCTCTTCCATAAAAGGATCGCGTCCTACCACGGGCCGCGCGTCTTCGCCCGATTGCAGTGTTTCATAAAACGATTGAATCGCCGCTTCGGCCGGCTCTTTCGTCACGTCGCACTGATACAGCACTTGCAGCGCGCGTTCCCGGGATCGGTGTCGGGCGGCCACGTTTTCCATTGTCGCAAGCCGGAGCCGCGCGCGCCGCCCGCTATTATGAATGTTCACCCCTGATGAAGGAATTTCTGGCGTTCGCCCATTCTCACGAGCGCGACATCATCGCTCTGATCCGTCGCCTGGTCGAATGCGAATCGCCGAGCACGTCGCCCGCGGCCGTCAACCGCTTCGTCGAGCTGGTCGCGGACGAGGTCAGCGGCGTCGCGCGCGTGCGTACCATTGCCGCGACCGATCACGGCAAACATTTGCGCTGCGACTTCGCACTGCCAGGCCGC
>JAICMB010000777.1 GCA_025929455.1 Bryobacteraceae bacterium
GACCAGCAATTGCCGCATCATCTTAGCATCGGGCGACGCGCGTAAATCTCGAGCCACTGCCCGCGCTCGGTCCAACGCACCAGCGGCGTCAGGCCTAGCTCGGCGCGCGCCTGCTCAGCCGTCATCTGCGGCTCGTAATCGTAGAACCGCGTGAGGAACGCGCGCACCTGCGGGATGCTCAGCACGCCCCAGTCCGGCTCCCAGGTGCGCGAGTAGAGCACCAGCACATCGACGTCCGACGGGTTCAGTTTGCCGAGCGTCGAGGCGTGCAGATCGCCGGTTTCGAACATGCGCAGCGGACGATCGACATAGCCGAACTCGGGCCGGCGCAGCGCGGCAGTGAGCGGCCACGCCGTGTAGATGCGCGCTTGCGGAAACGTCTGCTCCAGCAATTGTCCGGCATTGCGCTGCAACTCGACGAAGTCGGCCATCGCGAGATTGTTCTCGTACGGGAACGGGAACGGTGGATTGATGAACATGCCGCTCACCAGCCCTACGCACAACGTCGCAACCATAAGGTTGCGGCCGAAGCCCTTGAGCGCCGTCCAAGAGGCCGCGATCGCGACATAAAGAATAGGAAGCACCGGGACGAGATAGCGCTCCAGCTCCGCGCCGCCGAGCACGCTCACGAATACAGTTTGCGCGGCGAAGTACGCGATCGTCATGCGCCAGGCGCGGTTCCCGAACATATGCTTGCGGCGCCACGCGATGAGAATCGCGGCGAGGCCGAGCCAGCGGAAATCCTCGATGAACAGATAGTAAAGATGCCGCACGAGTGAGACTACGGAGTGTGCCGGGTTGAGCGCGTACGCGACGTTGTAGTGCGTGAAGCCGGCATCGCCAAAAGGGTGTCCGGTCGCATGCCATAGCACGCCGATCCATATGGCGACGGCGGCGCACGGCGCGGCGAAATAGAGCGCACGGCGGTCGCGACGGTTTTCGATCAGCAGCGCACCCGCAAGCACTAGCGGCAACACGAGGCTGGTCTCCTTGCACAGCACTGCGGCGGTACATGCAACGGCCGACCAGGCGTAACGCTCGCGCAGGAACAGCAGCAGGCCAAGAATGCCAAACGCCATCGCGGGCATGTCCAGTTGCGCCATCATCGATTGCGTGTAGAACAGCGGATCGCACAGCAACAGCACGGCGGCGATGAACGCGGGGGCGCCCGGGCGGCCTTCGCATAAACGTATCGCGAGAAGGAACGTCGCGAGTACGCCCAGGCTGGCGACGAGCAGCATGGCGACGCGAGTGGCCGTAATGGAGTAGCCAAATGCGGCCCAGACCGCCGCGAGATATGCCATGACGCCGGGCGGATGCACATTGGGAACAGTGGACTGCGGCACCCACGCGCCGTGCCGCAGAATGTCGAGCGCGGCGGGAACGAACTGTCCCAGCTCGTCCCAAAAATACGGCAGCGCGAGGTAGCGGAAATGCGCGGCGACGAGGATAGCCGCAAAGATCAGCCAGAAGAACGCGTAGGCGGCGGCGCGGGGTTTGCGTGCGGCGGACGCACGCGCACCGGCGGGCGCGGGACGTACAACACCGGCCACGTTACTGGATCACGCCGCCGGCCGGGTGCGGCTCGAGCCGGATTTCGCCGAACGTATTCTCGTATTGCGTGATGTTTTGCTGCAGCACGTTGTAGAGCGCCTTGGCCTGTTGCGGGCTGAGGTAGATGCCCTGATAATTCTGAATGGTGACCGCGTCCGGCGCCGTCTGGTTCACCATACCGAACATCAGGAAAAAATCCCAGAGGTTCACGCGCACCTGCACGCTGTTGGCGTAGTTCTCGCGGTAATCGGGCGTGTTGGCGAGCGTGATCTTGGGCTGCTGCTGCGACGGCGTCATAAGCTTCCACAATACCGCGCGCGGCGTCTGCGATAGCGACA
>JAICMB010000104.1 GCA_025929455.1 Bryobacteraceae bacterium
AACCGGATTGTGCATAGCGCCGTATCGCGACATCAATGACGTCAACGGGGGCGGTCCCCACGACGCCGGCAACGCCACCGCCGACATCGACGGCGGCAAAATGGACGGCTTTGTCGGCCAGGCTGAGAAAGGCAAGCTCGGCTGTACCAATCCCGTGAATCCCGCCTGTTCCGCAGCCGTCATCGATGTCATGGGTTATCACAACGGCGACGATATTCCGAACTACTGGGCCTACGCCGCGAATTTCGTTTTGCAGGACCGCATGTTCGAGCCCAACGCCTCCTGGAGTTTACCTGAGCACCTGTTCCAGGTTTCCGAATGGTCCGCGCTGTGCACCGCGCATAATGATCCACAAAGCTGCAAAAACGCGCTGCAAGCTCCCGGCCTGCCGCCGGATTTTAACCCACCGCGCTCCGCACCCATTTACGCCTGGACCGACCTCACATACCTCCTACACAAGAACAAAGTGCACTGGGGCTACTACGTGGTCGCCGGCACCGAGCCCGATTGCCGCGATGACGAGCAGGAGGATTGCCTGCCTGTAAAGCAGAATGCGAAAACACCGGGCATCTGGAATCCCCTGCCCTATTTCGATACCGTGAAGGCGGATGGCGAGCTCGGCAATGTCCAATCGATCGAGAATTTCCTCACCGCGGCGTCGAAGGGGAGCTTGCCCGCCGTGTCCTGGATCGTGCCGTCGGGCGATGTGAGCGAGCATCCGCCCTCGCGCGTCACCGCCGGGCAGACCTTCGTTACGCATCTGATCAACGCGGTCATGAGCGGACCGAACTGGAAGGATTGCGCGATCTTTCTCGCCTGGGATGACTGGGGCGGATTCTACGATCACGTGGCTCCGCCGAAGGTCGATGAGAACGGCTATGGCCTGCGCGTACCGGGTATCGTGATTTCACCCTATGCGCGCCGCGGCTACATCGATCATCAGACGCTCAGCTTCGATGCCTACGCGAAGTTCATCGAGGATCTGTTCCTTAACGGCCAGCGACTCGACCCCGCTACCGACGGCCGCCCCGACCCGCGCCCGAGCGTTCGCGAAAACGCCGGCATCCTGGGCGATCTCATGCAGGACTTCGACTTCACACAAACGCCGCGACCGCCGATGCCGTTAGCCGAGCACCCGAGGACACGCTTGCAGGCATTGAACTCTAACATCCGGCACTAAACCTTGGACGGGTCGGCCGCGTAGACAAGCGCCGCCCGCGAAGCGGTAATGTTTTAGACCGCATTTGCGATCGCGGTGCTGTATAATCCAATACGATCTTGAGCGGCTCGTAGGTATAGGGGGCCGTATTTTGAATCCATGACACCCGCGCGCGTACGTCAGCCGAGCCCGTCGAACCCCATTACCGAGGCCCTCGGCTATTTGTATATCGGATATTGGGATTGTAAGTTCTTTCTGCGCATTTTAATCGCTGCCCGCATAGCGCCGGTGGTCTTGGGAATTTGCATTTTCATGGAAGCCCTCGGCGCGATTCTCCATGTACTCGGGCTAATGGGACACTCGGAAACGCCAGGCGCGCCGGCGCACCTATGGATTCAGGCACTAACTTATGTTGACCCCTACCTTCCGATTCCGCTGCTGCTCGCCGCGGTCATCACGATCTATCACCACCGCAGGCTTGAGATTCGTGTCAAGCGGCACCAGGTCCTCCTGAGATCGATCGCCGAGGTGTCATCCAGCGCCGCGCATAATGACCGTGCAGCAGCACCGGCAGCAAGGGAACGCGAAGCACGGCGGCATGTCGCGCAGATCCTGCGCAGTGTGGTTACAGCCCTTGAGTTTGAAAACAATCGGAGGAACGGCCAACCTTTTAGCGCGTCGGTGCTGATCCGCAACGGGAGAGATGTTCCGTTCCACATCTTTGAGCAATATCCGAAGGAAATTTTCAGCGAAGACGTAGCTCTGGATTCCGTGAACAGCGTTGCGGCAGCAGCAGCATCTGAAAAAACCGGCAATGTCGTGTACGTTCCAAATACGAGATTCGATCACGGCGTGCGAATTGCTGACGAGGAAAAACGCAATAACAACAGAATAAGGCGGACCCAAACGACCCGCATTATGCCGGGAATATATCAGCGCTTGCGGCCGGCACAGTGCGATCCGAGGCGCCTGAAAGCACTAATCTGTGCACACGTCCCTATTGAAACGAGAGCAGACGGCCGAAAAGAGAATCAGGTGGAGGTTGTCGTCAGTTTTGGCGCTCCGCGTCCTGACTGCATGGGCGAACTGGATTTCAATGCGGCCAAGGTGGCGGCCGCGCTGATTGGCAGAGCGATAAGTCGAATGTTTTGATTGACGTTGGGGTGTGTGAGCGAGTATAGTCGAGGATGAAACGATGGACACCAAATCCGGATGCGCTACGTCCATGAAGCGGGAGTGTGCGATGACGACCGAGCAGGAAGCCGAAAAGCGGGAAGACATTGACTTTGAAGAGCGTTTACATCGCGCAGCAGAGTCGGCGTCGCGCTTGGAGTCCGGCATACGGCTGTCAAAGATGATCTCCCTGGCGGCAGGGACGCTGAAGAAAGCGGTCCAGGAACGCGGGTCGCTAGCCGCCGTAATTCGACAACAGTAGCGCGATTGGATTCGCAGTACGACGCAGTACAACACCGTACGCTGTACAGTTGTTAGCCCGCGTACTCCAGCACCATCAGCGTGACGTCATCCTGCGGCGGCGAGCCCTCGGTGAAATCTTCGAGAGCGTCTGTAATGGCGCGGTGCAGCGTGCCACAATCTTCACCCCGATGCGCTCGCAATACTCGCGGCAATGCCGCGCGGTCGAACGTCTGCCCCTCTTCGTTCTCCGCTTCGGAGAGACCATCGCTGAATACAACTATCTTGTCTCCCGGCGAGAGCTGTACCTCCTCGGTGCCATACTGCGCGGCGTCGAGCATGCCGATCGGCAGGCCCGTGGTCGCGAGCGGCTCGATGCCGTTGTCACGGCAGAGCAGCATCGGCTTGGGGTGTCCGGCGTTGCTCCAGCGCAGCAGACCATCGCGGTTGATGGTGCAATAAAACACGGTCGCGTACTTCTCGCCCTGCGCGCGCTCATACAAGAAGGTATTCAAGCGCGCCATCATCGCCGCGATCTCCTGGCGGCCGTCGCACGCCGCCACGAACGCGCCCTGCAACAGTGAAGCGAGCAAGGCGGAGCTTACGCCCTTGCCGGACACATCGGCGACGATCGCGACCCATGCATCCGGCCCAAGCCGCCGCATATCGAAATAGTCGCCGCCGACCTGATGCGATGCCGTGCTGGACGCCGCGGCGCGCAGCCATCCGGTGCGCGGCAACTCGCGCGGGAGCAGGCTCAGTTGAATGGTGCGCGCGATGTCCAGCTCCTCTTCCATGCGCTGCTTCTCGCGCTCTTCGGAGAGCAGCCGCGCATTTTCGAGAATGGTGGACGCTTCGAGCGCGAGCGTCTGCAGAATTTCGCGATTCCCCGTAGACAGGTCAGCGGCGTTCTGCCGCGAGTCCATGTAGAGCAAGCCCACGGTGTCGTCGACGGACGAAACGAGCGTCTCTTGCGATGAACCCGTGCGGACGTGAATCAACGGTACGCAGATGACACTGCGCAGTTCCAGATCCGCGACGGACATTTCCGGACGGATCCCCTGCATTTCGAGCGGATCGAAATTCATCGACAGCAGTTCGCGGCGGGTGCGCAGCGCGCGGTTGATGACAGAAGTGGGAACGCGCAGGTCGCCTGCGGGCAGCGGCGCGCCGGAGCGGTCGCGCGCCACGCGGACATCGAGACCCTCGTCGGTGCGCAGCAGCAGAAAACCGCGCTCGGCGTTGGTGACCGTCAGCGCCGCATCGACCACCGCTGTCAAAACTTCTTCCGTCGAAAGCGAACTCTGGAGCGCGCGCGCCACTTCAACGAGGGCACGCAGTTTCGCCAGGTTGTTCGACGGCGCGGGTGCGCCGGTAACCGAAAGCTGCTCCAGAATGCGATGGATTTCGCCGTCTTCCGCCGTGAAGATGAGCCGGTAGCCGTCCTGAAATCCGAAATCGATTCGATCGGAACTGGCCAGCGCCTGACGCGTCACGCGCTCGCCGTTCACGTAAATGCCGTGACGGCTCTGCAGGTCCTCAATGACGTAGCTGCGGCCCTCGCGCACGATGCGGGCGTGCATGCGGGAAGCGCGATTGTCGCGCAGAACAAGATTGTTGGTCCCCTGCCGGCCGATGGTGAATGGCAGCGGATCGAGCGGGACGCGCGTGCGATTGCCGGACGGATTGATCACAACTACCGCGGCGCGCGCTGCTTCTGCGAGAGCGGCACCCACGCGTCAGTTCCGCGCCGGCTTGCGGCCGGACAATTCCGTGACCTGCCGGGCGCGAGCCTCCCGGCATGCGGCGCAGTAGCCGCCTACTTCCGTACGTGCGATGGCAATTTGAAATTCAAACCGCGTTTCGATCTCCTCGCGCATGCGCTGCAGCAGATCGCCGAAATACTCTTCGACGCGGCCGCAGCCGAGGCACACAACGTGTGCGTGCTCCTGCTTCAAGCGCGTCTCGTAGTAGTGCTGCTCCCCGGCGTGATGCATGAGATCGAGTTCGTCGACCAGTCCCCCGGCCTTCAGCATCTTGAGCGTGCGGTACACGGTGACGCGATTGAGCTTGGGGTCGCGCTGCCGCGCAAGTTTGTAGAGCTGTTCGGCGTCGAGGTGCTCACCGGAGCTGTCGATCAAGTCCAGCAGGATCTCCCGCTGGCGTGTGAGACGCAGCCCGTGTTCGCGCAGTGAGCGTACCGCGTTTCCGGCGGGCCGCGCCGCGCGGGATTCTGACGGAGGCTTCGGATTCGCGCCTGCCATACGGATATTCCGAATTTACCACCGGAGCCGAACGTGTGCGCGCGTGGTGCTGCGCGGCGCTGGTCCTGCCTTGTGGCCGGTTGTAGACGGCGTCTTTTTGAGCTGGTGAGCGCGATGTTACTTGGCGCATGTCAAGCCGCTACAGGTTAACGAACTTCACATCAGGAATGCGGGCAAAGTCGCGCACGTTGCTGGTGCCTACGGCGTAGCCCAGTTCCAGCGCGCAAGCGCCGATCATGAGATCGCCCAGCGGAAGATTGACAGCCACGAGCCGACTCTTCCCCGCCGATCCTGGCCACGATTTCCGCCGTCGCTTCCGTGAACGGGTGGACCGGCACTGTGGCCTTGAGTTCATCTAGGAATGCGCGGCGCCGCTCGCGGATCTCCGGCGTGTTGGCGCGATAGATGCCGTGGCCGATCTCGGCGATGGTGAGCGCGCACAGAACGATGGGGATTTCGCCGGTCGTCGTGCACACCGTTGCGATGGCCTTTTCCCGGTGTGAGTTTCCGCCGCTCAGCAGCGATCAGAACACTGGAGTCAAGGACTAGTCCCAGGAGGACGGATTCCATGGCTGCCGGTGCGCCTTAATACCTTCCTCGATGTCGCGGGCGAAGGCGTCATCCATAACCGCCGTCGATCCCCGCGCCTTCAGATGGGCGATCACGTCCGAGATCATGCGGCCCGCCGGCTTGGAGGGTTTGATCACGGCGACCGGACGATTGCCCTGCTCGATGATGATTTCGCTACCCTGCCGGACCTGTCTCATGAAATCGGCGATGTTGTTCACCAGTTCGGCTTCAGTCACGTGGACGACGGCCATATCTCGATCATAGCCGTTCCTTCGAGTTGTGCGGCGTAGGGAACCTCCGCCCAGTTCAGGGCAACTCATATCGCACTTTCCGGTCTCGGGCTGGAGGGGCGAAGCATCCCGAAACCGATATAAGCTATCAGCCAGTTTTCGATCATCGGCAGATGGAATGTGTCGAGGGTAGGAATGCACTAGTGCTTTGACCGTGTGTAAAGTGTGCTTTGTAGGGCAGCTTGGCAAGCGGTGCGCTGGCGCCAACGGGCGCAGGGCGGACTGACAGTCCGCCAGCAGGCTGCCAGCCTGCCCCACACGAATGGAACTAAATCACGCGGTCACTGCACTAGCTCGCGATGTTCGCAGCGAGACTTGGAGTACCTGCGCCACCACAGGCCGTCGTAATTGGCGACTTGCATGACGAACGGTTCCATACCCGCGAGCATACCGCCTCATCTCTTCGATATAAACTGGCGCTATGGCACTTGCCTCACGCCTTCGTCCTATTTGCTCAGTTGCTCTGGCCGGCGCGCTTGCGCTGGGCCTCGCCGCCGCGCCTCGCGAAACGCCGCTCGACCGGTACGTCGCCGCGCCCGACCCGAATTACAAATACGAGTTGATCCGGACCACTCCGGGCGACGGCTATACCACGTACCTGCTCGAGATGACCTCGCAGCAGTATCTGACCACTAAAGAGGTGGACCGCCCAATCTGGAAGCACTGGCTGACGATCGTGCGACCGGACACTGTGAAAACGCCGATCGGGTTTCTGTTCATCACGGGCGGGAACAATGGAGGCAACCCGCCGGCGCACTCCGACCTTGCGCTCGTGCCGATGGCGAAGGCGACGCACTCGGTTGCCGCGGAACTGCGTATGGTGCCGAACCAGCCGCTCACGTTCACGGATGACGGAAAGCACCGTGTGGAGGATCAGATCATCGCGTACACCTGGGACAAATATCTGCGCACCGGCGACGCGAAATGGCCGTTGCGATTACCTATGACCAAGAGCGCCGTACGCGCGATGGACACCGTCACCGCGTTCTGCAAATCCGCGCCCGGCGGCGGCGTCACGGTGGACCATTTTGTCGTGGCGGGCGCATCGAAACGCGGCTGGACCACATGGACCACGGCGGCCGTAGACAAGCGCGTGGTCGCGATATCGCCCATGGTGATCGATATGTTGAACGTCGAGAAATCGTTCGAGCATCACTGGCGCGTGTACGGCTTTTGGAGTCCCGCAGTGCACGACTACGAAGAGATGGGCATCATGAACTGGAGCGGTTCGCCCGAATATCGCAGGCTGATGAGCTTCATCGAGCCGTACTCTTATCGCGACCGGCTTACGATGCCGAAATATATCGTCAACTCGGCAGGCGATCAGTATTTCCTGCCTGACTCATCGCAGTTCTATTTCGACGCACTGAAGGGTGAGAAGCATTTGCGATACGTGCCGAACACCAACCACTCACTGGCGGGCAGCGATGTCCGCGAAAATCTACAGGCATTTTATGACATGGTGGTGACCAACACGCCGCGCCCGAAATACTCCTGGCATTTTGAGAAGGACGGCTCCATTCGCGTGCAGACCACAACCAAACCGGTCGCCGTGAAGCTCTGGCAGGCGACGAATCCGAAGGCACGCGACTTCCGGCTGGTTTCGATCGGCAAAGCGTGGACCAGCACGGAACTGCCGGAGAAAGACAACGGCCTGTACGTTGCCAATGTGGAGAAACCGGCCGCCGGGTTCCGCGCGTATTTTGTGGAACTGCAGTATGCGGGGCCGCAGGGCTTGCCGTTCAAAGTTACTACGGGCGTGCGGGTTGTGCCGGACCTTCTGCCGTTCCCGCCACCGCCGAAAGTGAATCCGCATGCGGCTCATGCAGCTAGCGCGGCCGGGAAGTAAGCAGACTTACATTCCAGCGCAAGGGGACTGGCCGCGGATTACGAGTAAAACCGCTTGCTGACGCGCGCGGCTCAGAATCGGGTGCTTGCGTTAACAGCGACTTACCGAGCCGCGACCATGCGGGAGCCGGTCGCATAGCCGTTTTTCAACACGCTCTTAGTGCTAATTCGCCTACATTTTGCATCTAAGCGCCGAGTGGCTTCGTTCTTTCGAGGCCGGCGGAGGGAGCAAAGTGGGACGTCCGGTTATGACATTACCGCTCGCGGTCGCGGCTTGCGCGGGCGCTGCGTCGATCGCCATCTTTTCAACATGGGTCGCGATCTCGCGGCACACACCCGCGATTGTTTCGGGAACAGCGCTCGGTCTCTCGGTGCGCAGCATGGGACCCGTCTATCGAGTATCGTGGAACCGCTCCGCGCCGGCGTTATCTAGTGCTCTACGAGGCCGGCTGGTCGTGCTCCACGGCCGCGAAGAGGACACCATCGGCCTCGACGGCGCACAATTGCGGGCGGGTTCCGTTTCCTACGCAGGTCCGCGAGATAGCCTGGACTTCCGTCTGGAGGTGGTGGGAGCAGACCAGCGGGTGTCCAGCGAGTCGGTCATGATGCTGTCGGAAGATCCCGCCGCTCCATCGCGCACTCCGGCGGCGCCCCACACCGGAAGTGATGACCGAGCCAAGCTGGTGGCGGCTGAAGAGACGACGCCGGCGCCGCGCAAAATGTTCGTTCCGCCGCCCGCCCCGGTGCTGCAGGCCGCCATACAGCGTCAAGAGGTCGTACCGCCGCCGTCGATCAATACCGCACCGGCGCCGGTTCCGGGCTTGGGTTCACTCGGCGTCCCGGTGGTTCACGCTCCGCCGCCAGCCGGCAAAACCGACCCGGTCGCGGTGTACACGCCGGCACCACAAATTCCACACGAGGTCGCGCGTTTCGCGAACGGTAAGGCCGTCGTGCGCGTGGCCGTGGAAATAAGCGCGCAAGGGCGAGTGACAAACGCGCATGTGCTTTCTTATGAGGGCAGCGGAGCGGCGTTTCTGATCGGGCCCATGCTGGCGACCGCACGGCAGTACCGGTTTAAACCGGCGCTGCTGGCGGGCAAGGCGGTCGCTTCGGTATCAACGATCGAGTTCCGGTTTCACGAGTAGGCATCACTCAGGTCTTCGTTTTTCGAAGATGAGCATGTATTGGTGGCCGGGCGATTGGACGCGGCGGCCGACCTCTTTGAAACCGTGCGCTTCCACTTCCTTTGCGACGTCGTCCTCATCGAGACGGATGTGCTGCATGGCGTTGCCGCCGGGCATGGCGTCCGGCCGTTTGTAGTAATCGACAATGTAGAGCCGGCCGTCCGAGACGAGCGCCTCGCGGATGGATTTGAGCATTTCCGCCGGGTAGTCGAAGTGATGGTAGACCTCGAGCACGAGCACCGCATCGACCGAGCCGCCGGGGAGTTTGGAATCACTCGACGTGCCGAGAATAAAC
>JAICMB010000845.1 GCA_025929455.1 Bryobacteraceae bacterium
GCCGAAGCGCATCAAGGCCCGCTGCAGAGTGCGCTCGCCCGAGCGCAAGCGTCACGGCCGAGTTCGAGCCATCAGTGCCGGGAGTCCGTACGCGCTCTCTTACGTAGCCTACGCACTAGTACACAAAGGCCACACAAAACGGCGTTTTGTTCACAGCCGAGCGTGAGGTGGCACTGGCCCGACCAACGGGCGAAGCCATGCGACGAAGGCCGCGGCTACATCGTTGTGAGATGCCCCGACCCATTCGGCAGGAAACGGTCGCTCGACGCCGGCAATCCGATCGAGCGGCACGGTCGTCATGCGCGAGGCATATTCTGAACCGCCGCATCGTTCAATCGCCACCATCTCGCCGGAACTCCCCTCGATCGCCGCGCGGACACCCGCCTGGCCACAGCGCCACGACTCCTCGCGGTCCACGCCCGAAACCAAGGGCGCGAATGAACGCCCAACCAGGCCCGGACGTTCGGCGCGCGCCCGCAGACCGGTACGTTGCGAGATGATCCGGGCAAAGACGCTTCCCATATTTGAGGGAAGGGCATTGCGCCCGCCCGGCCGCGAATCGACCTCGGCTCCGAACCACCCGCCCCCGGCATCCTTCTGTCCTTCACAAACTACCACCACACATCGGCCGATACGTCTATAGACACTTTCCACGTCCGCGCACAAACGATCGGGCGCGATACCACACTCGGGAAAGTAGATCAGGTGCGGCGGATCGTCTTCGTAATGCCGTGCGAGGGCAGTAGCGGCAGCCACCCAGCCCACGTTACGGCCCAAAACCTCGACGACTTCGACCGGCGGTGGAAGGGCGCGGTTATCTTCGCCGACATCGCGCACCGCATGGGCGAAGAAGCGGGCGCACGATGCATAACCAGGAGTATGATCGGTGCCGGCGATGTCGTTGTCGATGGTTTTTGGAATTCCAATTACGCGCGCTTCGTAGCCTTTCTCCATGGCGTAGCAATGCAGTGAGAGGGCTGTCTCCATCGATCCGTTTCCGCCGGTATAGAACAGGTAACGCGCATCCAGCCGGCGCAGCGTGTCCAGGACTCGCGGATATGAGTCTTCCGCGATCGGTTGCCGCGATGAGCCGATGACGGAGCCCGGCGAATCGGCAAGCGCGGTGACATCTCGCGCCGTAAGGTCTACGAAGGCGCCCTCGATCAATCCGGAATTGCCGTGGCGCACCCCGTAGACGGAGGTGATCGAGGCGTGCATCCGGCATTCGGTCACAATTCCGGCGAGGCTGGCGTTCAGGACGGCGGTGGGTCCGCCGCTATGTACGATGACTGCCGCTCCTCGAAGGGACATTTCTCTATTAATACTGCCACTCCCGTTTCAAATCGCGTGCGCGCGAAGCCGCCTGCCGGATGGCGTACCTGGCTAATTGGAACTCCGCATTTTCTTGGTTGCTTGAGCGAGCATAAAAGATTCCGCTTCCGGATAGCTCGGTTGGGCCGAAGTCCCGCCGATTCCTCTCGTGGAGAGAGCGCCACAGGCGGAGGCGAAGCGGAGGCAGTCTTGCAATAGCCAGCGCCGAAGC
>JAICMB010000077.1 GCA_025929455.1 Bryobacteraceae bacterium
GAGCGGTGTCAGTGCGGGCGCCGGCATTGCATCGGGCGGCGGCGTGGTCAGCCAGCTTCCGCCGCTGCCGCCGGTGCTCGATCCGAGTCTGTATGTGAGCGCGCAATACGGACACTTGACGACGCCGTTGACGAACACGCTGCTGAACCAGACCACGGCGCTCACGAACGATTTCCGGCAATACGTCGCACAGTACTCGCAGCAATGGGTGACGGGCACCAGCGCGCAGCTCACGTATGTGAGCTATCGCAGCGGGCTGAACAGCCCCACGCCGCTGCTGAATCCCGCGACCAACGGATTCATCGACGTGCAGATTAACCAGACGCTGCTGCAGGGCTTCGGCATTGCGGTCAACAATCGCGATATCCGCGTGGCCAGGAACAACGCCAAAGTGAGCGATCTGCAATTGAAGCGGCAGGTGATCACGACCATTTCCGCGGTGCTGAATCTGTACTGGGACTTGGTCAGCTTCAACGAGGACGTGAACATCAAGCAGCAGGCGTACGCGACGGCCCAGAAGCTATATCAGGACAATCAGGCGCAGGTGAAACTCGGCACCATGGCGGCCATCGAAGTGACGCGCGCGGCCGCTGAGGTGTCGTCGACCAAAGAGGCGCTCCTGATTGCGCAAACGAACGTGGCGCAGCAGGAGACGGTGCTCAAAAACGCGCTGAGCCGCAATGGCGTGGAGAGCCCGTGGCTCGACGAAGTGCACGTGATTCCGCTCGATCACATCGAAATTCCGAAAACCGAAGATCTGAAACCCGCGGCGGAATTGATTCAGATGGCGGACGACCGGCGGCCCGAAATCGCACAATCCCAATTGAATCTGGAGAGCCAGCGCATTCTGCTGAAGGGTGACAGAAACGGACTGTTGCCGACGCTGCAGGCATTTGTGGAGCTGACCAACAACGGACTGACCGGGCCCGTGAATCCGCTGTATAACGGCTGCTGCGGCGCGCCCGATCCGTATTTCGTGGGCGGATACGGCAATCTCGCGTCGCAGATTTTCCGCCGCAATTTCCCGAACTACTCCGCGGGGATCTCGTTGACGATTCCGTTCCGTAATCGCGTCGCACAGGCGGATTACGTGACGGACCAGTTGCAGGAGCGGCAGAACGAAATTCAGTTGCAGCGGGCGCTGAACCAGGTGCGCGTGGACGTGAAGACCGCCACCATCGGGCTGCAGCAGGCGCGCGCGCGGTATGAGACCGCGGTGGCCACGCGGGTGCTCGCGCAGCAGACGCTCCAGGCCGAGCAGAACCGCTTCAAGTTCGGGACGTCGACGGTCGCGCTAGTTTTGCAGGCGCAGCGCGATGTGGCCGCCGATCAAAGCGCGGAAGTGCAGGCCATGGCCAACTACACGCACGCCAAGATCGCGTTCGAGCAGGCCACCGGGCAGACGCTGGAGGTGAACGGCATCTCGTTCGAGGAGGCCAAGACCGGGCACGTTTCGCGACAGTCGTCGCTACCCGGCGCGGTTCTCGAGCAGAGGAAATGAGCATGCGCGCGAGTTGCAGAGTCGCCGCAGCCGTGACGGCGGTGTTCACGGTCAACGCGCAGCAGTTGCCGTACCGCATTCAGAACCCGACGGTCCCGTTTCCCGTGCGGCCGTACATGCAGCGCACGCTTCCGCCGTTGCGGACCTCCAATTCCGTGCGGCTGCGCGATCTGATCCGCGCCGGCAAGATCTATCTGACGGTGCAGGATGCCGTCGCGCTCGCGATCGAGAACAACCTCGATCTGGAAGTCGACCGTTACGGCCCGCTGATCGCGCAGTCGGCATACTTGCGATCGCTGGGCGGCGGGACCATCCGCGGCGTACCAAGCGCTCCGGCGCAGATTGCGAGCGCCGATGCCGGACTAGGCGTGAATGGCAGCACATTGAGCGCTGGATTGGGCAACGGCAACGGAGGAACAGGCAATGCCACTACAGGCGGTGCGTCGATCCAGCAGATCGGGCCCATTACGCCGAACCTCGATCCGGTGCTTCAGAACACGACTACGTTTTCGCATCTGACGCAGCCCTTTGCGAACACCATCGTGAGCGGCACCACGGCGCTGGTGCAATCCGTGCACACCTACAACACCGTGCTACAGCAGGGCCTGATCACCGGCGGCTATCTGCAGTACCGCAGCTTCGAACAGTATCTGGACGAAAATTCGCCGACCGACCTGCTGAATCCCGCGGTCGGTCCGCACATGGATCTGTCGATCCGGCACAATCTGCTGAAGGGCTTCGGCGCGAGTGTAAACGGGCGCTTCATCCGGGTAGCGCAGAAGAACGCGACGGCGTCGTTTCAGACTTTCCGCGCGCAACTGCTGGACTTAACCGCCAGTGTTTTGAACTTGTATTGGGACCTGGTGACGGCTGGCGATACGCTGCGTTCGCGGCAGCAGGCGCTCACCATCGCGCAGAAGTTTTACAACGATACGAAGGCGCAGATTCAGCTTGGGGTTTTGGCGCGATTCGAATTGACGCGCGCAGAGGCGGAGGCGGCCAGCCGCAAGCAGGACGTGGTCGTTGCGCAGCAGGTCGTGGTGCAACAGGAGGCGCTCTTGAAGCAAGCGTTGACGCGCGATGACGACGAAACCGTGCGCAACGCGGAGATCGTCACACTCGACCGCATCGAAGTTCCGGCGGAAGACAATTTGCTCTCCCTGCGCGCGCTGCTGAAGATTGCGCTCGAGAAGCGGCCGGATGTGGTCGTTGCGAAGATCAAAGGCGAGACGGCGGAGATCAATGCGCTGGGCACCGCGAACGGTTTGCTGCCGACCTTGCAGGTTTCTGCCGAGACGTTCAATCGCGGCGCGGCCGGCACGCCGCAGCGCCCCGGCGAGGCGAACGAATACTTCGTGGGCGGGTACGGTACGGCGCTGGGCCAGATCTTCCGCCGCAATTTCCCGAACAACGAAGCGGGCGTGTTTCTTTCGATTCCGTTTTTGAACCGCCAGGCGCAGGCCGATTACGGAATCGATCAGCTACAACTGCGGCAGGGGACGTTGAGCACCCGGCGCGATTTGAATCAGATCGTCGTAGACATTTCCAATCAGATGGTCGCGATGCGGCAGGCGCGGGTGCGCTACTCGACGGCGGCGGACGCGCGCGCCTTGCAGCAGCAGTTGCTCGAGAAAACGCAGCTCAACTTCCAGCTTGGCAACGCGGAGCTGAGCGATCTGATTGTGGCGCAGCGCAGTTTGGCGGAAGCAACGACCGCGGAGATTACGGCGCAATCGGATTTCAGCCATGCGCGTGTGGCGCTCGACCAGGTGCTGGGCGAGACACTGGAGAAGAATCACGTGACCCTGAAGGAAGGCTTAGAGGGACGGGTGTCGCGGCCACCTGCGCCGGCCGCGAGCGCCGCGAGATAACGACCTTGACTTATTTAAGTCGTCCGCGTAATAATACCTCTATGAAGCCGCACGCCGACTCGGTGCGTACCTCGATCGACCTCCCGCGCGATCTTCACCGGCGACTGCATGAAGCCGCTGCGCGCCAGCACTGCTCCGCTCGGCAACTTATCCTGAACTCGATCGAGCAGGCGGTAGCGCAAGCCGAACCGGCCCATCCGCGACGGCGGCTCAGTCTCAAGCGACCTCTGGTACCCGCGAACGGTAGGAAACCATTCGACCTCACGAATGAACAGATCTACAACCTCATTGAGTTTCCCTGACGTCAATGTCTGGATCGCGCTCGTGCTCGAAAATCATGTGCACCGGACGGCGGCGCGGATTTGGTGGGAGACAACCGAAACGCGAATCGCGTTCACACGGTTTACTCAAATTAGCCTTTTACGGCTCCTTACGACGGCCGCTGTAATGGACGGAGCACCATTGCGCATGAACGACGCCTGGCGCGTCCACGACCGGCTTTATGAGGATGAGCGGGTCGTATTCTACCCGGAACCGACCGATGTCGAAGACCAGTTCCGCGCGCAGACAAACGCAGCGACGGCCTCACCCAAGCTGTGGGCCGACGCTTGGCTTCTCGCTTTCGCCAGGGCCACTGGAGGATCCGTCGTGACTTTTGACCAGGCGCTGGCCGCACAGGGCGCGATGTGTTTGCCGCCCGGGCGCTCATGAACGACGGCCGACATTAACCCGGCCCACAGTTTAAGACCGTCACAATTACTTGCATTTTCGCGTCCACTAGTATTCCTCAATGAGGGACAGCCGAGAACTGTACGTATTCTTGATCGAAGACAACGCCGCCGACGCGCGGCTGGTGCGTGAGGCATTCAAGGTGAGCGGTCGCAAGGTGCGGCTGGTATCCGCCAGCAATGGCGCCGAAGCCTTGGCCCTGCTGCGCCGCGAACGGCCGAACCTCATACTACTGGACCTCAACCTGCCGGCCGTGGACGGGCGGGAGGTGCTCGAATCGCTCAAGAGCGATAAACGCATGAAACATATTCCCATCGCAGTGTTGACTAGCTCGGATCTGCCGGAAGACGTAATCGCCGCCTATCGCGCGGGCGCCAACTGCTACGTCCAGAAGCCGCTGGAGCTGAACGAATTATTCACCCGCATCAATGGCCTGATCGATTTCTGGGCCGATACGGCCATCCTGCCGGAAAACGCGTGAGACGTTGCGCCGCCCGAAATGTGGGCGGTTTCGCCTGTGTCTAAGTAACAGTGAACGTTCCATTCAACAGGCGCTTGCCTGCGGGCGCCGAAGTCATGCCCGCCGGCGGTGTCCACTTCCGGGTGTGGGCGCCCGAACGCAAAAAAGTCGAAGTCGCGCTGGCCGCGGCAGACGCGCCGCCGGTTTTCGTCGAACTTGCGCGTGAGGGCGACGAGGGATACTTCAGCGGCGTGGCCGATGCGGCGCACATCGGTTCGCTGTACAAGTACCGCCTTGATGACGGCGATTGTTACCCGGACCCGGCGTCGCGGTACCAGCCCGAGGGCCCGCATGAGTGGTCGCAGGTCGTCGACCCCACGTCTTTTACCTGGACCGATGACGCCTGGCGCGGCGTCCCGCTGCACGGCCAGATCATTTACGAAATGCATATCGGAACGTTCACGCGCGAGGGCACCTGGACCGCGGCGTCCAGACAACTGCCCGCGCTCGCAGAAACGGGAGTCAGCGTACTGGAACTTATGCCCGTCGCCGAATTTGCGGGCCGCTTTGGTTGGGGCTACGATGGCGTCGACCCGTTCGCGCCCACGCGGCTGTACGGTACGCCCGATGATATGCGCAGCTTCGTGAACGAAGCGCACCGCCTGGGCCTCGCCGTCATTCTCGATGTCGTCTACAACCATCTTGGCCCCGACGGCAACTATTTCGGGCAGTTTTCTCCTTACTACTTCACCTCCGATCACGAAACGGATTGGGGCGAGGCCATCAATTTTTACGCCGCACACAGTGGCCCGGTGCGCGAATTTTTCATCGCCAACGCCAATTACTGGATGCGCGAATATCACCTGGACGGCCTGCGTCTGGACGCGACGCAAAACATTTACGACATCTCGCCCGACCACATTGTCGCTGCGATTACACGCGAAGTGCGAACCGCCGCGGAAGGACGCGACACCATCGTCATCGGCGAGAACGAGCCGCAGAACACCACGCTCGTGCGATCGCCGGAGGAGCACGGCTACGGTATGGACGGGCTCTGGAACGATGACTTTCACCACACCGCGATCGCGCGCCTGACCGGCCACAACGAAGCCTACTACACGGATTATCTCGGCTCGCCGCAGGAATTTGTGTCAGCGGCCAAGTACGGCTATCTCTACCAGGGCCAATGGTACAAATGGCAGCACCAGCGCCGCGGCACGCCTACTTTCGGCTTGCCGCCGTTCGCGTTTGTGACGTTCATTGAAAATCACGATCAGGTGGCTAACACCGCGCGCGGACTGCGCGTCCATCAACTCACCAGCCCGGGCCTGTACCGGGCCATGACCGCGCTCACGATTTTGGGACCTGGGACGCCCATGCTGTTTCAAGGCCAGGAGTTCGCCTCGTCCGTACCATTTTGTTACTTCGCGGATCAGGGCGGGGAACTGGCCCATTTCATACGCGAGGGCCGGCGCAAATTTCTCGCACAATTCCGAAGTCTCGCATCGCCCGGTATGTGGCCGGTGTTCCCCGATCCGGTTGACCGGCAAACGTTCGAGCGCTGCAAGCTCGATCATTCCGAACGCGAGCGCAACGCCGCCCAGTACAGCTTCCATCGCGATCTGCTCCACCTAAAGCGGAACGATCCTGTGCTGCGCGTGTCCACGCAGGTCGATGGCGCCGTGCTGTCCGCCGACGCGTTCCTGATCCGCTTTTTTTCAATTGCGGGCGAGCGGCTGCTGGTTGTGAACTTCGGGCTCGATTTATGCAAGGACCCTGCGCCTGAACCGCTGCTTGCGCCGCCGCCCGGCAAAATATGGGGCGTGCTCTGGTCCAGCGAAGATGCGCGCTTTGGCGGCGAGGGAGCGCTCCCGCTCGATACCGTGGAGAACTGGAAGATTCCCGGGCAGGCGGCCGTGCTGCTCTCCCCTGTTGAACCCGGCGAGGCTGAAAAAACAGCACGGCTGGAGAACCAATAACGATGACGGAACTCGTTCGCAAGATGGAAGTCAGCTCCGAGGAGAACGCACGCCGTAATGGTGCGCCCGCGGTCGCCACCGTGACGGAAACGCAGCACATGGACGCGGAGGCGTCCGAGCCGCTGCTCAGCCGCGAATGGCTCGTAACCAACGGACTGGGCGGCTACGCGGCCGGCACCATCGGCGGCGTGATTACACGCGGTTTCCACGGTTATCTCATCGCGGCGCTCGCCGCTCCGCTCGGCCGCATGATGATGCTCAACGATCTGGTCGAGCAAGTGACGTTCCCGGACGGCCGCGTGGTGCAACTCGGCGGCGAAGAGCGCGCGCAAAATCCGGTGCGTTTGCACGGCGCGGATTACCTGCGGGAATTTCGTCTCGAGATGGGGCTGCCGGTATGGCGATTCCAATTTGACGGCTTCGTCGTCGAGAAAACGCTGCTGCTGCCGCACGGGCAGAACACCGTCTATGTGAACTACTGCGTTGTCGAGGGCGACGGCAATCTGCGCTTGATAATGCGGCCCAGCGTGAACATCCGCCCGCACGAGGCGCCGGTGAGCTCGCCCATCACGGCGCCGTACACGCTGACTGTTTATGAAGACCAGTATGAGATCGTGCCGGGCGGCGGCATTCCCCCACTGAAGTTGCTGCTGTACGGGATGGGTGCGTCGCTGATGATCGACCGCATGCGCATCCAGGAGGTCGTCTACCGCATCGAGGAGAGCCGTGGGTACGCCGCGCGCGGCGATTTGTGGAGCCCTGGATATTTTCAGGCCGAGATTGTGCGCGGGTGCGACGCGACGCTCATCGCATCTACGGAGGCGTGGGAAACCGTGCGTGCCCTATCGCCGCGCGAGGCGATCGACGATGAGTACGACCGCCGCACGCGCCTGTTGAACGAAGCCGCCGCGCCCGCGCGCAAAGGGTTTGGAGCCGAGCTGGTGCTAGCCGCGGACCAGTTCATTATCCGCCCCGCCGGACGCCTGGAAGACACGGCGCGTGCACACGCTGCGGGTGATGAAGTGCGCACCATCATCGCGGGCTACCACTGGTTTACGGATTGGGGCCGCGACACCATGATCAGCCTGGAGGGCCTGACGCTGAGCACGGGGCGGCGTGTCGAAGCGTCGTACATTCTGCGTACCTTCGCGCACTACGTCCGCGACGGCCTCATCCCGAACATGTTTCCCGAGGGCCAGCGCGAAGGGCTGTATCACACGGCCGACGCGACGCTGTGGTTCTTTCACGCTATTGGCCGTTATCTGGCCATGACGCGCGATCGCTCCCTGCTGCGGCTGGTGCTTCCCAAGCTGCTCGATATTGTCGACTGCCATATCCACGGCACGCGCTTCGGCATTCACGTGGATGAGAAAGATGGCCTGCTCACGCAGGGCGCGCAGGGGTATCAGCTTACGTGGATGGACGCGAAAGTGGACGATTGGGTTGTCACTCCGCGGCGCGGCAAGGCGGTGGAGATCAACGCGCTATGGTACAACGCGCTGAAATTACTCGAGAGTTGGTTGCACCAGGAGAACCGCCAGGATGCGGCGCCGAACATCGCCGAACATGCCCGACGCGCGCGCGAATCGTTTAACCAGCGCTTCTGGAATCCGGAGCGTGGCTACCTGTTCGACGTGATCGACGGAGAAAACGGCAACGATCCGTCTTGCAGGCCGAATCAACTGCTCGCCATCTCGCTCGATAATCCGATTCTGGACGAAGACAAGTGGCGGCCGGTCGTGGACGTCTGCCGCAAGGAATTGCTGACGCCGGTGGGCCTGCGCTCACTCGCCCCGGATAACAGAGACTTCAAATCGAAATATTTCGGCGATCTGCGGTCGCGCGATGCGGCCTATCATCAGGGTACGGTGTGGAGCTGGCTCATCGGTCCCTTCATCGACGCGTATCTGCGTGTCTGCCCGGAGGACAAAGCGGGCGCGCGCAATTTTCTCGAAGGCTTTAAACCGCACCTCGGAGAGGCGTGCATCGGCTCCATCAGCGAAATCTTCGACGCCGAAGACCCATACACGCCGCGCGGCTGCGTCGCGCAAGCCTGGGGTGTGAGCGAAGTGTTACGGAGCTGGGTTAAAACGGCGAAGTGAGGCAGAACCTTCGCGCGCAGAATCGTGGGGCAGGCTATCAGCCTGCGGCGGGTTGCCAAACCCGCCTCGTCCGCCGCCGCACGATGCCTCCGCGATTCGACTCTTCGGCGGCCCTTGGCGAGACCCAGTTCCTTGTAGCCCATGCCCGGGTTGATATCACGTCACATTGATCGCCAAATAATCGCGACATACGCAAGAGTGGAACCGGTCTCATGGAAACAGCAGGACGGAGCGGGCCGGCGGCCGCAACCCAAAAGCCTGCGTGGACGAGGGCAGCCGGCAAGACCGGCCGCCCCACCCTGGAATTTGCGCACGCTAGCGCACGGCACCGCGCCTGACGTTTACCGACGCGTGCAGGTCCGCAACACCGGCCGTGTAGCGCGCCGCCGCGACCGTGAAGGCAACCGCGTCATCCATCCAATCGTGCGCCGTCCCATCGGGATCGTGTGAAGCGGCCGTTATGGTGTACTCGGTCGGACACAGCTCGCAGCGAAAGCCGAAATCGAGCTGCACCGTTTCACCCGCCTGCACCGGACCGAAGCGCACATTTTCAAGCTCAGTGTTAGTGCCGTACACGTCGAGGCCGATACGCGTGCGGATCATGACGCCTATGACGGGATCGTCTACCGCCTCGCGGTAGTGCACGGCAACCCGGATGACACACATCTCGCCGCTGCGTACGACGGCCGTTGCGCGCCCGTTCTCACCGGCGATGCTGAGCTCTTCGATCTCGGCGCGTCCATCGCCGCGGCGCAGTGCGGGTACGGGCGGTGCGGCGGGCTGTGCTTCCGCCCACTCGCGGAGCCGCCGAACGACGGCCTGCTGGTACGCCGTCCAGACCTCGCGCGGATCGCCGCGCCGCATCACCTTGTGCGCGTCCATCCACCACAACTCATCGGCGAGCTCGAACAGCAGTTCGCGTTCGTGAGACGCGATGTAAAACGTCGTGCCTTGGCGTGCGAGGGCCCGGATGGCCAGCCGCGCCTCACACCGTTCGAGAGCATCGAGGCGCGCCAGCCTGTGGTCGAGCGCGATAACCGGCGCGGGTGAAAGGTCCAGCGTGTCGGGCGGTCCGCAGTAGCGTCCGCCCGCAGCGGCTTCGCGCAGCAGCGTAGTGATCCCGCTGCCGTGTGCGCCGGTCACTCCGATAACAGCGCCTTTGGGCGCGCGGAGGTCGGATGGCATGATCGTAGAATAGCGTTTGAGCCCGTTCCTTCTGCTCATCGCGATTCCGGCCAGTGGTGTATTTCACATGCCCCCCGGCGTGACCGCGCTCGTCTCCGAACTACGCATTCCCGATGGCGCGCACGATCTGACGATTGACGGGACCGGCGCGACGTTGCGCGCGGCGGACGATTTTAAAGGACGTGCGATGCTGCGCTGC
>JAICMB010000558.1 GCA_025929455.1 Bryobacteraceae bacterium
CAGCGCGCTGTGGCTGCTGTTCGCACTCTCCTGTAACTGGGTCGGGGATGTTGCGGCCCTCTATATCGGCAAGGCGTTCGGCCGTCATAAGCTCGCGCCGCGCATCAGTCCCGGCAAGACCTGGGAAGGTGCCGCTGCATCGCTCGTGCTCACCATCGTATACGCGTACTTCTACTTCGGCCACTTGATCCACGGCATTGCGGTGTGGCAAGCGCTCGTGATCGGTGCGGTGGCGAACGTCGCCGGGCAGGTCGGCGACCTCTGCGAATCGGCGATTAAGCGCGGTGCCGGCGTGAAGGACAGCGGCCATATGCTGCCGGGACATGGCGGCTGGCTGGATCGTATCGACAGCAGCTTGTTTTCGATGCCGGTGGTGTACTACATGGCGTCCGTTCTGATACATTAGCGGGCGAAGCTAAGGCGAAGACGTGAGCGACATCCAGCAACAACTCGCCGATCTCCGCCAGCGCATCGCGCGCATCCATCCGCGCGGCGCCATGCCCATGCCCGCGCCGCTGCCTCCCGTCGCGGTTTGGGAACTACCGCCGCACCCGGAAGAATGGATGCCGGGCGACGAGGTGGAAACACCGCACGGCCGCCATTTCGAAACCGAGCGGCTGTACGAGAAACAGCGCATGCACGGCAGCGCCGATATCGGGGCGCTGGCCGAATTGCCGCCGGACTTGTTGGGTCCCATGTCGCGCGGCGAGGTGCCCGGTGCGCCGTGCGAGCGCTGGGCATTTCTCGATACGGAGACCACGGGACTCGCGGGCGGCTCGGGCACGTACGCGTTTCTTATTGGAGTCGGCCGCATCACGTCCGAAGGTTTCCGCGTCCGGCAATTCTTCATGCGCGAGTTTGCCGAAGAGCCCAGCCTGCTGCACGCGCTCGCGGAACACTTGAGCAACTTTGACGTGATGATCACGTACAACGGCAAGGCTTACGATCAGCCGCTACTCGAAACGCGGTATCGCATGTGCCGGGCGAAGCCGCCGTTCACGACGCTCGCGCATCTCGATTTGCTGTTCGGCGCGCGGCGGCTGTGGAAACTGCGCTTCGATGGGTGCCGCCTCACGCAGCTTGAGCGGCAGGTGTTCGGCGTCGAACGTCATGGTGATTTGCCGGGCGAGATGATTCCGTACGTGTACTTCGAGTACCTGCGGAGCCGCGAAATCGGCCGCCTGCTGCCGGTGTTTCACCACAATGCGACGGATATTCTGACGCTCGCGTGTATGACCGCGATCGTGCCATGGGCGTTCAATAGTCCTGACAGCGCGCGTCTACAGCACGGGGCCGAGCTGGCGGGGCTGGCGCGATGGCATGCCGCGCACGCGACGCTGCGGACCTCGGACGGCGCGGAGCAGGATAAACGCACGGAGCAGTACGAAATCGCGCTGGCGTTGTACCGGCGCGCGCTCGATCGCAATCTGCGCGATGAGCTGCTGTTTCAAACGCTTTGGGATATCGCATCGCTCGAAAAGAAGCTTGGAAGGCACGAGGCCGCGCTGCAGGCGTTTGCCGATCTGACAGCCTCGCGCAATCCGTTTCGCGCCGCGGCCTACCAGGAACTTGCGAAGCACTATGAACATCGCGAACGCAATTATGCGATGGCGCTCGAAATGACACGATGCGCGATCGATCTCCAGCCGAGCGAAGCACTCCACCGCCGCGCGGACCGTCTGCGCCGGCGCATGTCGGTCCCGAAAACGGCACGCCTGATTTGAAAGGCACGGCCAGCGCACCGCCCGATCGCGCCCGCGCCATACGGTTTATCGTCGCGCTCGGATTCGTGAGCCTGCTCAACGACGTTACTTACGAGGGCGCGCGCAGCATCGCGGGTCCGTTTCTCGGCGCGCTCGGTGCCTCGGCATTTGCGGTGGCGATGATCGCGGGCCTGGGCGAGTTGGCGGGCTATGCGTTGCGGCTGTTTTCGGGCTACCTCGCGGATCGCACACGGTCGTACTGGGCGATTACGATTGCGGGCTATATCGTCAATCTCACGGCGGTACCGGCGTTGGCGCTGACGAGCGCGTGGCTGCCCGCCGGCGGCCTGATTGTCGCCGAGCGCAGCGGCAAAGCATTGCGCACACCGGCGCGGGATGTGATGCTGTCGCAAGCGTCGAAGTCCGTCGGGCGCGGTTGGGGATTCGGGCTGCACGAGGCCATGGATCAGACCGGAGCGCTTGCGGGACCTCTGATCGTTGCGGGCGTGCTGGCCGCAACGCATGAATACTGGCGCGCCTTCGCGTGGCTTGCCGTACCGGCCGCACTCGCGATCGGCGCGCTGTTGTTCGCGAGGTTCGAATTTCCGAATCCAGAAATATTCGAGAGCACCGAGCAATCGCTCGACACTACCGGCCTTTCACGCGAATTCTGGATGTATGTCGTGGCGGCGGGACTGGTGGCGGCCGGCAGCATCGATTTCGCGCTCATCTCGTTTCACTTCGGGCGTGCCGGACTCATGAGCGCCGCCTTCATCCCGGTCGTCTACGCCGTTGCCCAAGCCGCCGCCGGGATCTCCGGCTTCTACTTCGGGCGCTGGTTCG
Source organism: Bryobacteraceae bacterium (assembly GCA_025929455.1). The sequence goes on from JAICMB010000558.1 coordinate 2,547, forward strand.
ATCGCGTGGGCGTGTGGGCCATCGTGACAGGAATCGTATTCGATATCGCGGCGCCGGCGCTCGTGTTGCTGGGCGGTTTCGGCGCGGCGGTCGCCGGAATGATTCTGTGGGGCGCAGGTCTGGGCGCGACGCAACCGCTGTTCCGCGCTGCCATCGGGGACATGGTATCCGCTGCACGGCGCGGCTCGGCATACGGTATCTTCAACACCGTGTACGGACTGCTCTGGTTCGCGGGCAGCGCGGTGGTCGGCGCGCTGTATGGAGTCTCGCTGACCGGCGCGGTGCTTTTCTCCATCGCAGCGCAGCTTGCGGGCCTGCTGCTGTTCGCCCGCACGGGCGTGCGGATGCGGCGCGCATGACGGCCGCCGAACTCAGCGCGGTTCTATTTGCAGCGTCATTTGTCGCGGGGCTGCTCGGGTCGCTCACGGGGCTCGGCGGCGGAGTGGTGATCGTGCCCTTGCTCGCGCTCGGGCTGGGCATCGATCTACGGTACGCGGTCGGCACGTCGCTGGTGTCGGTGATTGCGACCAGCTCGGGCGCTGCGGCGGCGTAGGTGCGCGAGGGCTTTTCCAACATC
>JAICMB010000276.1 GCA_025929455.1 Bryobacteraceae bacterium
GCGCACTACAATCTCGGCCTGGCACTCAAACAGAAGGACGAACTCGAAGCAGCCCGGCCGGAACTTGAGCGTGCGCTCGCGCTCGATCCGAACATGGCGGAAGCGCATTACACGCTCGGCATCGTCGATTGGCAATCGGGCGCGTTCGATGCGGCCGCGGCGCACATGCAAGCCGCCGTAAAGCTGCGCCCGGACTATGCGGAAGCGCATTTCATGCTCGGAACGGTGCTGAAACAAAAGGGCGACCTGGACGCCGCCGCTGCCGCGTTGCGGGAGGCGATCCGGCTGAATCCGAAGGACCCCGGACCTTACAACACGCTGGGGCAGGTGCTGCGGAAGAAAGGCGATGCCGACGGCAGCAAACAAGCGTTCGCCGCCGGAGCACAGGCAAAGGCACGGATAGACGCCGAACAAGCGGCGCGGCTGCGGCGCAGTAAATGAGCCGTTGGTCGGCGGCGGCGGTGTTGCTGGTATTGCGACTCGGCGGCGGCGGCGTACGGCAGCGGCGCCCTGCGATAGCGCGCCAGGGCCGATTGAAAATCGGCCCCCACGCAAGCGGCGGCGAACCCGGACGCGCATGCGGTGGTCTATGCGCGGCCGAAGGCCGATTTACAATCGGCCGCAGGTTGACAACCTGCCCCACGCAAAGCGCCGCTAGAACGCCACCCGCAATCCGAATTGCCACTTACGCATCTGCGCTAGCGATGCGATGCCGAATATCTTTCCCGCCGTTGTGGAGTCCACCGTCGCGGTTGGCTGGCCCAGGTTCACGTGATTGAACGCGTTGTATAACTCTGCGCGGAACTGCGCGTTCACGCGTTCCGTGATATCGAAGCGCTTGCTCAGGGATGCGTCGGCGTTGAACAGGCGCGGCCCGAAGAACGAATTTCGCGCGACGTTGCCGAAGGTGCCTGGTGCGGGCCGGCTCCACGGCCCGCGCGTACAGCCGTTCGCGTTCAATTCCGGTGTGGCTTTTGCAGTCGCGATACATCCGTCTCCGCTGGTGCCTGCCGGTGCAACTGCGAACCAGCCATTCGGGCCCGGATCAGAAACGGAGGCATCGCCTACGATGTTCGGACGGCAAGGGCCTGTATCTTCATCCTTGCCGCAGTCTGCATACGACGGCGTAAACGGTATGCCCGACTCCCACAGCCAAATGCCCGAAATCTGCCAGCCGCCCGCTATATAATCGAGCGGGCGCGAGGCATTGCTCAGGTATTTCTTGCCGCGGCCGAACGGCAGTTCATACACGTGATTGAGATTGAAGACGAATCGCCGCACACCGTTCTCGCGGCCATAGTCGATATCGGGATTCCAAAAGAAATAATCGTTGGCGTAGTCGAACGCGCTCGCCCAGGTGAAATTGCCCTGGAACATCAGCCCGCTTGCGAAGCGCTTCTCGCCGCGTACCTGGAGCGAGTTGTACTTTACGCTGGAATCGTCGGCGAAATACTTGATCGACTGCGTCCAGCCGAACTTGTTATAAAACAGCCGGCGCTGGTTGGTGCTGAGCGTCCCGAAGCCTACGATCGTGGGCTGGTTGATGTTGTAATTCGTCCCGCCCGCCGTAACGTGGTAGCCCTTGTTGCCTACGTATGCGACTGACAACACGGTGCTCGGAGTGAACTGATGCTCGATGGTAAAGTTCCACGCGTCCACGGTCGGTAGCCGCATCGTCCGATCGCTCGTGAGCGGCAGCACATTCGGAGCAATGCCGTTGGGGAGCAGCGGATTGTTGGTCGGTCCTTTTGGCTGGGATGCCAGAATGGTCGAGGGCGCCAACGACGGCGGCCCCTGATTCAAGCTAAACACCGATAGCCAGGGATTGGACGGGTTTAGTGACTGATTCGCCAGCACTGGAAGATTCTGAGTGACGTTGTGCCCGAACGAAACGCCAAACACGCCTACGTCGTACGAGCGTCCGTAACCCGTGCGGATCACGGTCTTGTTTGTCGCCTGATACGCGATTCCCAGTCGCGGCGCGAAGTGCTTGTAATCGGTCCTGACGTTCCCGTCCAAACCGATCCCATTCTCGCCGGCCACTAGAACCTCGCCCGTCGCCAGGTCCTGATACCCGCCCTGGTCTTTGCCATTGACGTATTGCGGGAAGTAAATTTCCCACCGCAGACCGTAGTTGATGGTTAGTTTCGGCGTGATGCGCCAGGAGTCCTGCACGTAGGAGAACAACCGGTTCTGCCGTTCCGCAGCATCCGTCGAGTTACTCACGTACCGGGTGAACGATTGCACCTGGCCCAGTAGGAACGACGCCATGGAAAGGCCGCCGCCGTTCGGTCCTTCGGTGGTGGTTGGGTCGAACGTCAACTGTCCGGCGCGGTGCGAATCGCTCGGCACCCGCAAGTTCTGCTGATATCGAAGATCGGCGCCGTACTTGAGCGTGTGATTGCCGTGCGTGTGAGTTATGTTTCCGACCCACTGGAACTCGTTCTCCTGCTCATTCAGCGGGCAATTACAACTGTTGTTCGAGAGTGAGTATCCGAAGTTGAACCCGCCGGTGCCCGTCATGTTGAAGTAGGGCATGCCGGACGTGTAGTAATTGTCCACATTCAAGCCCGGAATACCGGCATCCTTGGCGGGCGAGGTGCCCAACCCGTTCGGATTTACGAAAACTCGATAGCGGAAAAAGCCGAAGCGGAAGTCGGCCAACAGGTTCGGGCGGAAGATGTAGTCGGCGCCATAAGACAGGCTCTGATCGCGCAGAGACGCTGCGCCCGCAAACGCAGTGGTCGGAAACTGGGGACCGCCCGCCTCGAATCCGAATGCTCCGGGAACGGTCTGATTCACCTGCAGCAGGCTATAGCGTCCGAACATATGGAGCTTCTCGGACTGATAACGGTCCACCCGCACATCGAAGCCGTCCCAGTTCACGATGCCGGCGCCGGAGGCCGCGTAGTTGGGCGCCGCGCCGGTCGCGTCGGGTACGTTCGGCAGCGGAATACACGCCAGCAGCGCCTGCGACTGCGGCGACAACAGCGAGCTTGGAATTGAGGCGTTTGCGAACTGTTGCCGCGCCGCCGGCGCTACGTTGCAGTCGGTCCCATTGCAAGGGTTCCAGATCGGCACGCCGAGGTCGCTGAGATCGCCCGCGCGCTCCGCCGCCGTCGGTACGCGCGTAAGCACCGAGCCGCCATTCTTTTGCCGCGTGCCCTGGTAATCCGCGAAGTAGAATGTTTTGTCCTTCTGTATCGGGCCGCCGAAAGAGCCGCCAAACTGGTTCCAAAGACTTGGCGGAATAAACTGACCGTCGGTTCCTGGGATTGGCCGCGCCTGCGCGAACGGGTCTCGTGCCGCTCCGTGCTGATCGCGCCGGAACCAGAACGCGCTGCCATGCAGGTCATTCGATCCCGATTTTGTCTGCGCGGCAATGACCGCCTGGCTCGCCTGCCCAAACTCCGCGTCATACGCGGTGGTCGTGATTTTTAATTCTGAGACGGCATCCATATTGGGAGTGATGACCGGCTCTCCCAGAACGGATTCGCGATTATCAGTTCCATCCAACTGGAAAGCAATACCGCCCCAGTATTGGCCTCCGATGTTCGGCCGGTAGATATCCTGCGGCTGCTCACTCGCGGCGGTAGTGCCGCTGGCCTGCACACCCGGAACCAGAAAATACAGCTTGCTCATGTCGCGGCCAAGCACCGGCAGATCCATCACTGCCTTTTGCGTCAGCGTGTCCGATACGTCGGCCCGCTCGGTCTTGAGCAGCGGCGCCTCCGCGCTGACATTGACGACTTCCCCAACCGCTCCCACGGTAAGGCGTGCGTTTACCTGCACCACCGTGTCGACTTGCACATTCACGTTCCGCTGTACAAAAGTGTCAAACCCTGGCGCTTCTACACGAACCTCATAAACGCCGGCGATCAGGTGCGTTTGGTTGTAGTTTCCGGATTCGTTCGTGGCGGCCGCAAAGGTGACGCCCTTGCCGGTGTCCGCGATCGTTACTTTGGCCTTGGGCACGGCTGCTCCGGTCGAGTCGGTGACGGTACCCGAAATGCTGCCGTACACGGCTTGCGCCGAAACTGGTTCCGGCGCACAGGAAAACGCAAGCAGTCCCGCAGCGAGTGCGTAAAGCGCTCTTTTCATATCCCTCTCCAGTACCGCAAGAAATTGGAACGATTCTATACGGTGCCTGAGAGGGCGTCAATCTAAAAAATATGACATCCAAAAACATGGCCGATTTATATGAATTCGGACGGCAAATGCCAGTCCCGGCAACGCGGCGCCTCCGCCGGCGTGCGTCGACTGTACCGCGCCCAACGCTACAGGCCGCGGCCATGCTCGTCGCGGAAATTTAGGCTACGAACGCAGGCTGGAACTTGTCGCGGCAGTTCTGTAGCCAGTCGACAAGCACCCCGTCGAGCCAAAGCCTCGGTTTTACACGTGAAATGAAGCCCAAATGGCCACCGTGCTCCACCGCCGCGAGCGTCAGAAATGGGTTCTCGCGAAACGCCGGATGGTCGAAAATGGCGAACGGAATCAGCGGGTCGTCCTTGGCTTGAATGACGAGTGTAGGGATACGGATACGGCCGAGAAATTGCCCGCACGATTGCGTCGCGTAATAATTTGCCGCGGTCCCGAAGCCGAACGACGGCGCCGTGAACGCGTCGTCAAAATCCCAAATCGTGCGCACATCCGGCATGCGGCTGAGATCGAACAAGCCCGGCATGCTTTCGGCTTTGCGCCGCACTTTCATCTTCAGCCGCGAGAGAAAGCGCCGCTCGTAGAGTATGTTCTCGCGTTTTCCGAGCGCATGGGCGCAGGCGGCCAGATCGATCGGAACCGATACGCCGCAAACTCCCGCGAGCAGATCGGCAGCGCTCTCGCCCAGTTCGCCCGCCAGTTTCAGAACGACATTCCCGCCTAGGGAAAAACCGACGGCAAATAGCGGAGCGCGTGTTTCCTTTCGCAGTAGCCGCAGGAAAGCCAGCACATCGCTGGTTTGCCCGGAGTGATACAGCGAACCGCCGCAGATCGCCTCGGTGCCGCCGCAACTGCGCATGTTGAAGCGGTGCACCGCGTAACCCGCTTCGAGCAGCGCCTGCGCGAGGCTGCACGCGTAACCCGCCATGCTGGACCCCTCCAGCCCGTGCACCAGCACCACTTCGCCATGTGGGTCGCCCTCGGGTCGCTGCGAATGCACCAGAATGTGCGCGCTGGGCTCCGTCTCGATGATCCGGTCCTGCACAGGAAACCGCGACATATCAAGCCGCCGCGGCCAGTAATTGCCAAGAATGGTGAGCAGGTGTGCATTCGCAATCAGCGGGACAAAGGGGCGCAAACCC
>JAICMB010000826.1 GCA_025929455.1 Bryobacteraceae bacterium
CGCCTGGAAAACGCTGCAGCGTCTCGTAGATATAGCCGCAACTATCCGAGTTGCACATTTGGTAAACGATACCGGCGTAGTCGTGCGCTCCCTGGAATCGGTCAAACAGCCGGTAATCGTGACACGCTTCTTCACCGCCCGCCAAGGCGGCATGTGGCAGATAGCCGGCGTCGTGAAACAAGTCGATGGTGTAATAGTCGCGCAGCGATTCAAGCAACCTTTCGGCGTAATCGACCACGCCCGAGCACTGCGGAGAGAACGGCGAGAAGAACGCGATCCGCGGCTTCGGTCGCCGCCGATGCGTGGCTCGTGGTAGCTCTGACACTCCGTGGCGGAGATCGCGGTCGCCGAAGGCGACCGCTCCCCCGTCACGGAGTGCCGGGCCTACTTTACCCAACTCTTCGATGGCCGCCATCGCGCGGTCGGCCATCGCTTCCCAGGTAAACTGACGCGCTTGGATCGGTCCGTTCGTCCGCAGCGATGCGGCTAACTCGGCATCGCTGAGCACGCGCGTCATTTTCGCGGCCAGATCGGCGGGATCGCAGGCGTTGGCCAGCAGCCCCGCGTCGCCGACAACTTCCGGCTGCGATGAATTCCGTCCGGCGATGACCGGAGCGCCGCATTGCAGAGCCTCGAGTATCGGCAATCCGAAGCCCTCATACAGCGATGGAAAGACAAACGCGGCGCAGCGCTGATACAACGTGCGCAGCACGTCATCATTCAGGTAGTTCGGAGAGCCTGGCGGGTCGGACACCAGCACGAGGCGGTCGAGAATGCCCAGCTCTCGTGCGACGCCCAGCCAGTCATCGCGGTCCCAATCGGCCATCGAACACGTTACCAGAAGCTGGTGCGATTGTCGCAGCTCGACGGGCAACTGCGCGAACGCCTGCATCAGGCCCTTTAGATTCTTTCGATGGTCGATGCCGCTGGTGGAAAAAACGAAGGGGTCTCGCAGGCCGTGCGCGCGCAACACCTTGGCGGCCGCCGCCGGCATCGGCCCCTCGCGATCAGGAAAGAAAAACGATCCATCGCTGCCCGTGCCTATGTGTACCACGCGATGCTCGCTCAAACCAAGTACGCGCAGCCCATCCAAACGGCTGGCCTCGGAGATCGCCAGCAGGCGGTCATATTGCCGCGCGAGCCGTAGCGTCCAGTAGTACGAGCGGGAAACCGCTGTGTCGGCCAGGTACTTCTCTGGAGACAAGGCCGGAATCATGTCGTACAACACGCATGCGATCTTCGGACCGGCGGCGCTGCGCGGAGGAGGCAGGTGCGTGTGATGGCAGTCGAAAGCGCAGCTCAAGATGAGCACGTCGAGATCGTCGGGGTTCTCGCGCGTCAGGTAATCGCTCGGTGACGAACGAAGGTCGCGGCCGGCCGCGCGCGGAACGGTGCGAAGCATTGGCCGGGCAGGCCACGGGTCGTCGATGCCCGGCAGGCCCTCGTGATAGTACAACACATATTCGTGCCGCGGATAGCGCGTCAGCAACTGTTTGACAAGCTGCTGCGTATAGCGTCCGATGCCGCGGCCACGGTTGCGTTCCTGGTTGCCGAACATGTCGACGCCGATTTTCATAGGAGCATGCCGCGCGGGCCGCGGTCCATCAAGTGTGCATCA
>JAICMB010000279.1 GCA_025929455.1 Bryobacteraceae bacterium
CGCTTTCCTTTTTTCGCCGTCAGCCGCGGTACAGCTTCGATTGGGAGAACGCATTTTAAGATAGTCGACAACAGCCGCTCTCATAAGTTTTATGCGCGCCGGTGCGCTTCTTAAAGGTCGACCTCGGCCGTAACCGCACCCGCACGCCGAAGTTGTGTTTTTCACGTGGGGAACGTCTGGTGATCAACCTCACGCTCCGGAACCCGGATTCCCCGCTGCATCAGATTGTGCGGCAGTATGGCGCCACGACCGTCATCGCCGGCCTCCGGTATCAATTCGTGAACATTACTCGCGACCGTATCGTATACATGACCGTGCCACCAACTGCGCGACGATCGCTTCGGCCGTGGCTTGATTTCTGTGGACACATCTCGGCAGGTCGATTTCATGGTTCATGAACTCCGGTGGCTTCGGAAAAAGCCGCTCGTCGACGTCCCGTGACTGGAAGGGTAGGCCATGAATATAGCTGTCGATTTTCGATATGCGTGGCGCATGCTGCGCAAGAGTCCTGGCATAACGGCCGTAGCCGTGCTGTCGTTGGCGCTCGGTATCGGCGCGAACACAGCCATTTTCTCGGTGGTGAACGCGATTCTGCTGACGTTATTGCCTGTGAAGGCGCCGCAGCAGCTTTATGTCGTTGCGAGGCCCTTTCCGGAAGGGCCCAGTCCGAGCTGGAATTATCCCGATTACATCGCCATGCGCGATCGCAACACGGTGTTCACAGAACTGGCCGGGTACAGCCTTGGTTTGGAGGCGGTCGGCGTTCAAGCCGGCAACAGCACGGCCAGCGCCGCTGAGCTTACCCACGGCATTTTTGTTTCAGGCAATTTCTTCGGCGTGTTGGGTGTCACGCCTGCCATCGGCCGCACGTTCAACGCCGCCGATGACCGCGCTCCCGGCGCATCGCCATATGTGGTGCTGAGCTACGCATACTGGCAGGGCCGTTTTGCGGGCGATAACCGGATCGTAGGGCGTGCGGTGCGCCTGAACGGGTATCCGTTTACGGTAATTGGCGTCGCTCCGCGCGGGTTTACCGGTCTCGATGTCGCATTGAAGCCTGACCTGTTTATGCCCATCATGATGAAGCCGCAGGTGACGCATGTTCCCTTCGAGCGCTGGAACAACCGCCATTGGTGGTGGATGGGAGCAGTGGGCCGCTTGAAAGCGGCGACTCCGATCGCGAAGGCCGAAGGAGAGCTGTTCGCCATCAGCAAAGATCAGGAAGCCGCCGAGCGCCGCAGCGTGCCGGATCCCACGATGGCGAATAAGGCGGCTCCGATCGTACTTCAGCCAGGCGGCCGCGGCTATTCGTGGGTGGCAAACGATCTGAGGAAACCGCTGCTGATTCTTTTTGTAATTGTCGCGCTGGTGCTCCTGATCGCCTGCGCGAATGTGGCCAATCTCATGCTTGCACGCGGGGCCGCCCGGCAGCGCGAGATGGCCGTGCGTCTCGCCGTGGGCGCGAGCCGTTGGCGGGTGATCTCGCAACTGCTCGCCGAAAGCATTTTGATTGCGCTGCTCGGCGGGATTTCCGGTCTGCTTCTTTCGCTTTTGGGCGTTCGCCTGCTGATGCGCTTCGCCCCGCAGCCCTCCTGGGCGCCAGTCACTTTCGATGTGCAACTCGATTGGCGCGTGCTGGCCTTTACTATGGCTGTTTCCCTGCTCACCGGGCTGCTATTCGGGATCATTCCCGCGCTGCGCTCCAGCCGGCCGGATCTGATTCCGGCGTTAAAACAAGATGTGCCGGGCTCCACCGGAGCATCGCGCTTCACGTTTCGCAACGCGCTCGTGGTGGTTCAGGTGGCCCTCTCGCTCCTGCTGCTGGTGGGCGCAACTCTGTTCGTGCGCACGCTCGGCAATTTGCGCGCGCTCGATACCGGCTTCGCCCGCGAGAATGTGACCATTGCGGAGGTCGACCCCACCCAGTTCGGCTATAAGGCGCAGCGCACGCGCGATTTCTACGACCGTTTACGCGCGCGGGTTTCCGCGCTTCCGGGCGTGCGGTCCGCGAGTCTCGCTACCATCACGCCACTCTCCGGGTCCAGTTGGGCCCAGAACGACAGCGTGGAGGGGCATTCCTTCAAACCGGGCGAGAGCAACGACGTCTGGTTCGATGCCGTCGGCCCGCGCTATTTTGAGACGCTCGGCACGCCGTTTGTGCTGGGCCGCGACTTCCGCGCAGAGGATAATCCCGCTGTCACACCGGACGTTCCAGAGCGGTTCGAGCCCGGCAAAGAACCGCCCGAACCGCCCGGGCCCCGTTTCGCCATCGTGAACGAGACATTTGCGAAGAAATTTTTCACCGGCCGCGGCGCGCTCGGTCTTCATGTCGTAATTGATGGAAAATATCGCGCCGAAAAGGCATACGAAATTGTCGGCGTGGTGAAGGACGCTCGTTATCTCGACATGCGTGACGCCGTTAAACCCATGATGTTCGTTCCGATCTGGCGCCGGCCGCCGGGCCGAAGCGTGCTGCTGATCCGCACCATTGGCAGCACGCCGCAACTCGCCGCCTTGCTGCGCCGTGAAATCGCCGCACTCGATCCGGTCATTCCGCTGCTGAGCGTTCGCACGCTGGAGCATGATGTGGATCAGGAAATCCTGAACGAGCGGCTCATCGCGACACTTTCCGGATTCTTCGGAGGGCTGGCGCTGCTGCTCGCGGCTGTTGGACTGTACGGCGTCATCTCCTATGCCGTGACGCAGCGCACGCGCGAGATCGGCATTCGCGTGGCGCTCGGCGCGCAGCGCGGGCGCTTGCTGCGAATGGTGTTCGGTGGCGCTGCGGCGTTGGTCATCACGGGTGCCGTGGTCGGCGTTGCCGCGGCGCTCGCGGTGACACGGCTGGTGCAATCGTTCCTATACGAGGTCGGCGCGCAGGACCCACTTAGCATTGTTTCGGCTGTCGCGATCCTCGCGGCTGCCGCTGCTTTGGCGGCATATTTGCCGGCGCGGCGTGCGACGCGGGTGGACCCGATGTCCGCGCTGCGGTACGAGTAAGCGACCTCACGGTACCAGTACGGAACCGCGCTAGACACCTCGCAACGCGCCCGCTACCATCGACGGAGGAGGAATTCATTTGCGAACATTTGCAGGGATTCGTGTGGCCGCACTCGCCGCGGCCGTCGTTGCTTTCCCGGCAGCGTCGGGCATGGCGCAAGCGGGCTTGCTCGGTTTTTATCCGTTCAACGGCAACGCGAATGACGCGAGCGGCAACGGCAACAACGGAGTGGTCACCGGGTCGCCGACGTACGTGAGCGGAGCGCCGTTCGGCGGTCAGGCAATTCAGTTCGACGGCGCGTCAAACAGTTTCGTAACAGTGCCGATCGATATCAGTGTCGCGAACCTGTCGCAGGTCACTTTCGGCGGCTGGTTCAATTCGTCGGTGGATAGCGGTGGTATCCGCGGCGTCGTTTCAAACGACGACGGCAACTTCGATCGTACGATCGACGTGGATACGCGGCCGGGTGGTTTTCAATGGTCGATCTTCATCGGCGGAAACGTAGTCGGCAACGGGCAAGTGACCAAGAACACCTGGACATTTGTGGTGGCCCGCTACGATCAGACCACCAATTCGTACGCGTTCAACGTGGACGGAAGCCAGATTTCCGGGACCACCAACTTCGATGCGGATAGCGTGACGACCGGAACGACGATCGGACGCAATCCGAATTTCGATTCTCCGTTTGCCGGGCAGATGGCGGACGTATTTTTCTACGATCAGTACCTCTCCGACGTGCAGATCAACGCCATTCGCGCGAATGGTCCATCGGCGATTACGGGGGCCAGCACCGTGCCGGAGCCTGCGTCGCTGGCGTTGGTTGGAGGTTTTCTTCTGCTCGGCGGATTTTTGCGCCGGCGTGTTGCAAAGTAGCGGTTTCCAGGGGTAGCCGGGACAGCCCGGCTCCCCTTTCGTCATTCGTCCACTTTCAGGATTTGTCCCCACATTACCTGGTACGCTTCCATCGCGCCGTTGTTTGTGCGGCCGGCGCGCACGAACACGCGCATGTGCCGGTGCACGGCGCTCGCGTTCTCGAGTAGCCCGTTGCCCATATAGCGCGTGTCGGACCGCAGCAGAAGCGTCTCATGCTGGCGGTCAGCGGTTTTCAACACCAGGGTGTCATCGTCGATGCGCTCCACTACGCCGGCGAACGTGAAATCGCCGCGTGGTGGATAGCCGGCCAGCTTCACGTGATGCTGCAAGCGAGACCGCACATAAGCGGCGTGCACGACATCGATAACGCGCACCATGCGCGCATAGCAGCCGGTCCGGCCCGGAATGCGGTCCGCCACAAGTTCCATGCGCTCGCCCGGATCGATGCGCGCGATTGTAGCGCGTGCACCATCGCGCTCCACCCACGTCAAGCTGTTGAACGCACACTGAAATACGCGCATTTCGGGAACAGTGCGCAGGGTAATTTCGCCGGCGGCTGCCGTTCCGGACCATGCCAGAAAATCGCCGCGCAGGACACCCGCGGGCGCCGGGGGCTGCGCGCACGCGCAAGCCGCGCCGAATATAGCGACGATCAGAGCCGCTCGCGCCATAAGCACCCACGAGTATAGACGTAAACAGCGCTGCCCGATTTCGGTTAGCGCGGATCGAGCGATGCCAGCCATCCGCGCAGACGAGGATCGCAGAAGTCGCGAATACGAACGTCGGTCGTGGGCAGCTCGCCGGTATGGCTCTCGACCGCGACAACGCGTGCGTCTGATTTCACGGCGGCTTCGATTCCTGCGGGCGAGTCTTCAAACACGATGCAGTTGCGCGGCTGCACGCCGAGCAGCTCCGCCGCACGCAGATAAATGTCGGGGGACGGCTTGGCGCGCTTTACCTGGTGGCCGTCGACCACCACGCGAAAATACTCGCGAAGGTTCGCACCGTCGAGCACGAAATCGATATTGGCCGGCTCCGCATTCGACGCGACGGCCACCGGCAGGCCGTTCGCGTCCGCCAGAAATTCGCGCACTCCGCGAATCAGATTCGCCTCAAGCTGCGGACGCATTTTCTCCCTGAACATCGCTTCTTTCGCGGCGCCATGCGCGAAGATCTCTTCCTCGCTCAGCTGTGTCCCGATGATGTCGCGCACAATCTCAGCGTTGCGCCGGCCGTGCATGCGCTCCTCCAGTCCCTCGATGGCGATGCCAAGCTCGTGCAGATAGTCGCGCCACACCGCCGTGTGCAACGGCATCGAATCGAGAATTACGCCGTCTAGATCGAAAACGAGCGCGAGTCCCGTTGCGAGACCGAGCGCGCTCACCTACTC
>JAICMB010000169.1 GCA_025929455.1 Bryobacteraceae bacterium
GGTCTTCAAACGGTTTTTACCAACAGAATTGGGTGGAGCACCTCATATCTAACGAAGGCAGGCGCGCTACGACGAGTTAAACGAGGTGTATTTAGGATCACGGATCGAGGTAAAGAGCTCCTTTCCGTGAACGCTCCGAAATTGAATCTGCAACACTTGTCGAAATATCCGGAGTTCGTTGCCTTCTACAGACGTGCGCGAAACGGTGCAGTGGATGAAAAGAAGGCCGATGAGATTCAAACACCGGAAGAACAACTCGCGAACGCCTACAAGGCGGCGCGGGATTCCTTGGCGCACGAACTGTTGGAAACCGTCAGAAAGGCCTCGCCGGCATTTTTCGAGGAGCTTGTCGTTGAGTTGCTCGTGGCCATGGGCTACGGCGGATCGATCGAAGATGCCGGCAAGGCGATTGGAAAGCCGGGTGATGCCGGAATCGACGGCATCATTAAGGAAGATAAGCTCGGCCTTGATGTCGTCTATGTTCAAGCGAAGCGCTGGTCAGGTTGCGTCGGGCGGCCGGTGGTTCAGGCTTTCGCCGGTAGCTTGGAAGGCGCCCGCGCGCGAAAAGGCGTACTCATCACGACGTCGACGTTCTCGCAGGACGCAATCGATTACGTTCAGAAAATAGAGAAGCGCATAGTACTTCTTAACGGCGAACAGTTAGCGGATCTCATGATCGACCATGATATCGGCGTAACCGTCGCACAAACTTATAAGATTAAGCGCCTCGACTCGGACTACTTCGAGAACGCGTGAACGGCTACCAGATGTACTGCTTAGCGTCCTCGCGCCGATCGTAGCTGTCCAGCACATGCACGACGCGCAGCTTCTTCAGCCGCGAAGGCGACAGCGCGCCCATGGGCACGTAAATGATGTGCCGGTTCAGCCGCCCCGCAATCGATTTGAAGATCGCGCGCGGCGGCTTTTTCGCCACGTAGACGACGTGCTTGTGCACGGAGTAGTCGAGCGCGGCCATCAACAGGCGCTCCGGCTTGCTCTCGGCGGAATCGTAGTCCGGGTCTGCCCACACGTCGAACATGCGGCGCGGCGGCAGCACCATCACAAAGCCGCCGTACTCGCCGCGCCCGATGCCAGGACCCACGATGTGGTCGAACGGCTGCGTCGAATAGAACGCCATGTCGGATTCGTTCTGGTGCTCGCCGAGCCAGGTCGTCAGGTACGTGTAGCGGTCGTCGCGATCTTCATCGAAAACCACCACCACTGCCCCGATGTCGCCCGCCACCTTGTCGAGTTGCCGTACGTAAATCTTGTTCTCGTGCCAGTTGCGGATGGTTTCACGCAGATCGATGCCGTCCAGGACCGACGTCGTGAACGGCTCCGTGCGCTGGCGCTCTTCGGAAAGCATGGCCTTGGCTTTTTTCTTCAGAAAGCGGCCATAATTCTCGATCACCAAATCCTCCGGCGGATACGAGCAGATAGCGTTTCCGTCCGTCTGCCGCGCCCACTCTCCGGCAAACTTTTCTTTCTTGCGCTGCTTCAACGGCGCAGGCAGCAGTACCTGCTTCATGCGCGGTAGCCGCCGCCGCAAGTGCAGGCGCTTGGTGTCCAGCCAGACCTCTTCGCCCGAGATATTCACGGTCTCGAGCAGTTCGCTCTCCTCGCGCTGCGCCGGGTAGCGGTTCGCCATCTGCCACACTTCCCAGCCGTAGTTGTCGTCCACGACCGAACGAGCTGCGACCGTGATGTCGAACACGCTCGCTACCAGCTCAGCGTTGATGGCGGCAAGATTACGCGTAAAGCGCGCCAGCATGCGCCGCTGCCAGTGCGCGATCTTGTCGCCGGTGTTGCGTTCGTACTCGGTCTCGGCTTCGCGCAGCAGGTCGTATTGAATTCTGGGGCGGTCCGGAAAATGCTCCGCCGCAACGCGCAGCGCTTCGTAGCGGTCCTGAAAATACGGATATTCGATGGTGATTTCGGCCAGACAATCGGGATGCGGATTCAGCAGGCGCGCATCGAACGGCGTGTGGCGGTGCGGCTCCTCCTGCGGTATTTCCATCGCATCCAGCAGCGGGTCCAGCATGTTGAGCGCAACCACGACCAGCGTGTTCGCGAGCGGGTCCGCGCCTTGCAGCTTCCACGCCATGCCCGCCGCATGTTCCGCAACTTCAGAAGTACGCGCTTGCGGATGCACGCGATAGGCTTCGATGTAGCGGTCGAGGCCAATGCGCGCGATCGAGTACGTGTCCGGATAGACGGCGGGAAGATGCGGCTTGTCGGCCGTGTCGGGCTCGATAAAGACGATCTCCGCGTCGATTTCGAGCCCACTGCGAATGGCTTCGGTAAACGGATCGCAAGGCTCGACCGGGACGTAAATGCCGCGCTCGTCGTCGGTGGGATCGGGGTACAGAATCACGGACATCTCAGGCAAGCGTGCGAGCGCCTGCAGATACGCGTCTTCGAGCGCACCCGGCAACTCCAGCGCAACGACACTAGGGCGATGCCGCAGAATTGCGCGTCGCACTTCGAGCGCAAACTCCGCTTTGCCGGGAACCACCGGAAAATACATCAGATGTCCCCGGCGCAGACTTGCGGGGTCGAAGTTCAGCGCGGCGGATTCAGGTTCGTGGGACATACCGCAATGCTTCGCCGCCGAGCGTCTCCATCACCGCCATGTGCAGCAGCGCCGAGGCGCGCACACTTGCGCCGCCCGCACCGTTCAGAGCAACTTTCAGCTTCATCGCAAAGCGCGCGATGTTGATGCCGTCGCGCACCGTGTAGGGCTCGTCCGCCGCATGCGCCTGCTGCAGAAAACCGGTCACGTAATTCAGGATGTGATCGTCGCCGAACGGCAGATTTTCTTTGAGTATGGCGAGTTCCTCGGCTTCGCCCGGGAAGTCGATCGTAATCTGCGGCTGCAGACGCGAGTGTATGTACTCCGGCAGATCGAACGTGGACGCGTCGTCGTTCATCGTCGCAACGAGCCGGAACTGGGGATCGGCTTTGATCTTGATCCCGGCTACGATCGATTCGACATAGCGCCGGTTATCGAGCAGCGGGGCGAGACTGGCCCAGCTCTTCTCGCTCATGCGATTGCCTTCGTCGAGAATTACGATGCCGCCGCGCAGCATGGCGGTGACCAGCGGCGAGGCCACATAGCGCAGCCGCGATTCGCCTTCGATGACTGGCGTAACGAGCAGGTCCTCAGGCCGCGTGTCGGCGGTCGCCTGCATGATATACACCTCGCGGCCCAAGCGCTTTGCGGCCGCGTAGGCGAGCGTGGTTTTGCCGACGCCGGGTTTCCCGAGCAGGCGCGGGTTCATCGGCACATCGCGTGACTCGATGACCAGCCAAGCGGCCAAAAGCTGGCGCATGGGCTCTTCCTGCCCCACCCAGTTCACCGCCAGTTCGTCGGGATGCGCCAGATGCAGCGGCACCCCTTCAATGTCGACGACCATAACACCATTGTAAGGACCGAACTTAGATAACGCAGCGCGCTGCGCTATATTCGTAACTTCAGCCATGCGAGCCATCTGTTTTACCGTTCTTGCCGCCCTCTGTTTACCCGTGTTTGCCGGGCAGGTGCCGCGCAAGGCGCCGGATATCCAAGTCATGCTGCCGAACGGGCAACAAGTGACGTCGGCGCAGTTTCATGGCGACGTGCTCTGCGTGGCGTTCATCCTAACCACTTGACCGCATTGCCAAAAGGCCACTCAGGTCCTGAGTGCATTGCAATCTGAACTGGGCGCGCGGGGTTTCCGAGTACTGGAAGGGACGATTAATCCGAATCCCGATGTCCCCGGCTTCATTGCGCGGTTCCATCCTACGTTTCCGGTGGGAACGGCGGACCCGAACAAGGTATACGAATGGATGCAGCTCTCGCCGATCGTGCGCACGTTCGTTCCGTTCATCCTGTTCATCGACCGTGAGGGCGTGGTGCAGCGGGAGTTGACGGGCGGCGATCCGGGCATGGGCGACGCGGAAATGCAGCAGACCTTCCGCGACGAAGCGCTGAAGCTGTTAAACAGTCCGGAGCCGCGCAAGAGCACGGCGCCGCGCCGGCACAGACCGGCTAAGTAGATCAAAAAACGGCGGCTTGGACCTCTTCGCGATAGTAAAATCATAGGTTGTCGTTCCCGCGGGTCACCGTAGTTGTTCCCACCCTGGCCGCCGATAGCGCGCTGGAGGACTGCCTGCGCTCGCTCGCCGAGCAAACGTTTCGCGAGTTCGATGTGGTGGTGGTCGATAACAGCGGCAAGCGGCGTGTTGCAGGGCGCCCGGGGCTATCGGTCATCTACAACGATTCGAACGTAGGTTTCGGCGGCGCGATCAATCAAGCGATTGCGGCGTCGGGCGCGGCTTTCATTGCGACGTTGAACGATGATGCGGTCGCGCATACAGGCTGGCTGGCGGCGCTGGTGGAAGCGGCGTCAGCGCGTTATGAGATCGGCATGTGCGCGAGCCAGATCAGGCTGGCCCGCGATGGGCGGCTCGATTCGGCGGGCATGTTGATTGGAGCGGACGGCAGCAGCAAGCAGCGAGGTCATCTGGAATGGCCGGGCCGCTACGCGCGCGCGGAGCATGCACTGTTTCCGAGCGGCTGCGCAGCGTTGTACAAGCGCGAGATGCTGGAGGAGATCGGGCTGTTCGATCCGTCGTTTTTTCTATATTGCGAGGACACCGATTTGGGCCTGCGCGCGCGCTGGGCGGCATGGGAATGCGTGTACGTTCCGGGCGCGGTGGTGGAGCACCGTTATTCGCATTCGGCCGGGCGCGCGTCGGCGTTGAAAGCGTATTATGTGGAGCGCAACCGTCTGTTTGTTGCGATCAAGAATTTGCCCGCGCCGTTGCTGGCGGCTGCGCCGTTTTATTCGGTGGCGCGATATTTTTGGCATGCGGTGTACGGCCTGCGCGGGCGCGGCGCGACTGCGGCGTTTCACGACGGTGAGCAGCACGCGCTGCAATTGCCGGGATTAGTGTTGCGGGCGCACGTGGCGGCTCTGCGCGAGAGCCGCAGATTATGGCGCGCCCGCAGGCAGACACGGCGGCGATTGACGCCACGTCAGTTCCGCGCGCTGTTGCGGCGTTACGCGATCGGCCCGCGCCAGGTGGCGGCGCAATGAGCGCCGTGGGGCAGGCGTTTACGCCTGCAGCGGGTCTCCAGACCCGCTCTCGCGGGTTACGGATGACACGTGCCGGGTGCACGGTCGAAGGCCCGGCGCCGCCCGTGCCAGCACCCGGTATGTCCGCAAGCGGATGCGAATGTATTTCAGGCGCGGACGAGGCGGGCCTGGAGGGCCGCCGCAGGCGTGGACGCCCGCCCCACGGGGGACAGCTATGACACCCGCGCTCGCCAAGCGCGGTGGCCTCCTGATCCTCATCCCCGCGTTCAATGAAGAAGCTGCGATCGCTGGTGTCGTGCGCGAAGTGCGCACCGCCGTCCCTGGCGCCGACATTATCGTTGTCGACGACCACTCACATGACGGCACCATCGGGGCTGCTTCCAGCGCGGGTGCGCGAGTGCTTCCGCTGCCGCACCATCTCGGGCTCGGCGGCTGCGTTCAGGCGGGCTACAAACTCGCATTCGAGCTCGGCTACGAATACGTGATCCGCGTCGACGGCGACGGCCAGCACGATGCCGCAGGCATTCCGGGCATTTACAACGAACTGCGCACGACGGGCTGCCACATGGTGATCGGGTCGCGCTACTGCAACGGCCACACGCCGCATACCAGCTTCGCGCGCGGTATCGGAATCCGCGCGTTCCGTCTGGTGCTACGGCCTATTCTCGGCAAACCGGTGCACGACCCTACCTCCGGCTTCGTGGGCGTGAACCGTGAGGCTCTCGAAGTGTTCACGCGCAGTTTCCCGCTCGAATATCCGGAGATCGAAACGCTCGTGGTGCTACAGCGCAAGCGGTTCCAGTTCCGTGAAGTGCCGTGCCGGATGCGGCCGCGGCGCACCGGGCGCAGTTCCATCACGGCGGTGAAATCTTTCTACTACATCATTCACGTGCTGCTGGGCGTGTTCGTCAACGTGCTCAGGTTCGATGGCCGGAAGCGTACCAAGTAAGAGGCGTACCTAAATGGATCGATTGTTGAACGTCATGACTGTGTTGAGCGTGGGCCTGCTTCTGGCCGTGCTGTTCTCAGTGCGCCGCTCGCACATTCGCGTGGAGTACTCGGTGAGCTGGCTGACCGCGGGCGTGGTTCTGCTGATTCTTTCACGCTGGCAGGGCCTGCTCGAGCGTCTCTCCGCGTTCCTCGGCGCCGGCTCCGGCCCGATCGCGCTGTTGATGCTCGTGCTGTGTGTCTTCCTCGTGGTTTTCTATCGTTTTTCCATGATCATTTCGAATCTCAAAGACGCGAATATCGCGATGGCGCAGCGCCTCGCGGTGCTCGAGTATCATTTGCGCAACTCCGATGAAAAGCAGCAAAGCGAAGCAAGCGCGCGCTAAGAGCGCGGCGGGCAGAACGGCAGCGGCGGTCGCTGTAGCGCCGGTCCCGCGGCGGTCCAGCGCGGCGCGGCCGTGGTGGATGGCCACAGGTGGCATCGCGGCGGCGCTGGTCGCGGCACTGGTGATTTACGGACCGGCTTTGAACGGGCCCTTTTTGCTCGACGACACGTATCTTCCGTACCGGCTCGCGCAGTATGTGCATGCGCCATTTCTCGCATGGATCAAAGGCCTGCGCCCGCTGCTGATGGCTTCATTCTGGGTGAACTTCCATTTCAGCGGTGAAGACACGTTCTCGTACCATTTGTTCAACGTGCTTCTGCATGTCGCGAATAGTGTCTTCGCATGGCTGTGCGTTCGCAAAGTGTGCGAGTGGGCGCAGGTAGAGAAACGGTTGCGCGAAACGGCCGCGCTGTTCTGCGGCGCGCTGTTCCTGGTGCATCCGCTTCAGACGGAATCGGTGAGCTATATCGCGAGCCGTTCGGAAACGCTCAGCGTGTTCTTCTTCCTGGCGGCGTACACGGTTTTCCTATACCGGCCGAAGCCTGCCATCGCATGGCCGCGCACGATCGCCGTGCTCGCGCTATTCGGCGCGGCGTGTTTAAGCAAGGAGCACACGGTGGTATTGGCCGGGTTACTGCTGTTAACTGACCTGTTTTGGGGCGGATCGTTCGCCGCCATA
>JAICMB010000486.1 GCA_025929455.1 Bryobacteraceae bacterium
ACGACGGTCGCACCGATCTGATCTTTACGTGTCTAAACGATTCGCCGGTGCTGCTGCGGAATACTTGGGAGCCAGGCGGCGCGTGGGTCGGCCTGGAACTGCAGGGCACGCGCAGTAATCGCGACGCGATCGGCGCGAAGGTCACCGTAATGGCGGTTGGAAGAAAACTGACGCGCTGGGTAACGGGAGGCGCCGGCTATCTGTCGTCGCAAGACAAGCGCATACTGGCCGGCCTCGGAGAATATCGCGAGGCAACGGTCGACGTACAGGTACAATGGCCCGACGGAACGGTGCAGATGTTCCCGCGCTTAGCCGTGGGACAGTATCACAGGCTCGTAGAACCCCGTCTGTATAATGAAGGGTGACCCGCGATGCTTGAACAGCAGCAGCTTGCGACGCTTCTACTCCGCCTTGCCGTCGCCGCTTCTCTCGCCAGCATTCTCGCGCGGTTCGCGAAATTTCAGCGTCTGCTCACGCGCGACGACCGGTCGCTGGCGGAGCGCTCCAAGCTCGCGGTGTTTTTCGCCGCGGTGTTCGGCGCCGGCGTTGGAACCCGCATTGTCATGCGCGGCTACTCGGCGGTCGACCTCGGGCTGGAAGGCAGTCTTCTCTCCGGCCTCACCGGCGGTTATGTAACGGGCCTTCTGAGCGGGTCGCTGATCGCCCTCCCCGCCATGTTCGCGGGCGAATTAATGACCATGCCGCTGTACGCGGGCGTCGGCGTGCTCGGGGGCGTGCTGCGTGACCTCGCGGCGGACAAGGAAGAAGTCTGGCGTTTTTCGCCGCTGCTCGACCTCAGCGTTTTCAAAATCTGGCGCGGCACGCAGAACTATCGCCGCTTCGCGTACCAGATCACTTGCCTGCTGAGCATCCTCTTCTGCGAACTCCTGCGCACCTCGCTGGCGCGCCTGTTCCCCGCGACGGGTGTATTCTCGCTTGCACAAGTCTGGGGACACGTTTCGGCCGTTACTGCCATCATTATCTACGTGAGCGCCGTCTTTGCGGTCATCCTGCCGTTGAAGATTTGGAACAACACGAGGAACGAGAAGAAGCTCGAAGCGCAGCAGACCTATCTTAATGAAGCACGGCTGGCCGCCCTGACGCGGCAGATCAACCCGCATTTCCTGTTTAATACCCTAAACTCCGTCTCATCGCTCATCCGGACTAATCCCGAGCAGGCCCGGACCATGGTGTACCGGCTGTCGAGCATTCTGCGGCGTCTGCTGCGTAAGACCGATAATCTCACGCCGCTGCGCGAGGAGCTTTCGTTTATCGACAACTACATGGCCATCGAAACCATCCGCTTCGGCGACAAGCTGCGCTTCAACAAAGAAATCGACCCCGAGACGCTGGACCTGTTGGTGCCCGGTATGTTGCTGCAGCCGATTGTCGAGAACAGTATCCGTCACGGGCTTTCGAGCAAGGTGACCGGAGGCGCCGTGACGGTGCGCAGCCGCCTGGTGCAGGGACGGCTGCATATCCTTATTGAAGACGACGGCGTCGGTATTCCCGAGCCAAAACTCGCTACCCTGTTTCACCAGGGAATAGGAGTCAGCAACGTAAATGAGAGATTGAAAGTTCTATTCGGAACGTCGTACCGGATGTGGATCGACAGCAAGCAGGGCGAAGGGACGCGTACCGGCATCGAACTGCCTGAAATGCGGACGTCCGAGCCGGTGGAGCGCGCGCTGGAGGGCGGCGGGTTGGAATCCGCTGCGGTCTCCACGGCCGCGCGCCAGCCCAGGACCGTTTCCGCCGCCCGCTAGGAGCACATGTTTGAGCAACCCCGGATACTCGCTTCTTTACCCGCGCGCAACTGACGCGCTCCCGGCAACTATCGCCGGACGAACCCGCCGCGTTTACGACTATCTCGCGAAGGTCTATCCTCTGTCGACGTTCTTCTTTCATTCCAAGGCGCATCGTTACGCTCTGCGCTTGGCGGGAATCGAGAACGGCACGCGCGTGCTCGAAGTCGCCACCGGCTCCGGCGAGATGTTCCGCCGCCTGGTGCGTTCCAATCCGTTGGGCCAAACCGTCGGGCTCGACCTTTCGCCCAACATGGCGGCGCGCACGCAACAGTCCGCACGGCGCCGCTTCCCCGGCGCCGCGGCGTATTGCCAAGCCGTGGACGCGCGCCAGATGCCGTTTCGCGACCACTCCTTCGACGCCGTGGTGTGCTGCTATCTCCTGGAATTGCTCTCCTCCGACGACATCATGATTACGCTCGGCGAGTTCCATCGCGTGCTGCGGCCCGGCGGCGTTTTCACGCTGGTCTGCATCGGACAAAACACGCCTGCCTTCAACCGCGCGTATCGCGTTTGCGGCAGCGTAGCGCCGGCGTTCTGGGGACGCCAGGTGGAGCAGCGCGTGCCTGAAATGGTGGAGTCGATCGAGTTCCGCATCACCGCGGATAAGCATCTGCGGCAAGGGTTCTACCCCTCACGCGTCCTGATCGCGCGAAAATAGCAGTATTGCCCGCGAACGTGGCGGAACTGGCAGACGCACCAGACTTAGGATCTGGCGGCCGAAAGGTCATGGGAGTTCGACCCTCCCCGTTCGCACCAACTTTCTTCCGCAACAAATCCTGAGAACCTAGGCGTACACGCGGCACTCACAACGTGTGAAACTCCGCCGCGCGGGCTTGCTGCCGCACATTCTTCTACTCCTTTTGTTCGCCAGCGCGATCGGCGCCGTGCTGCCCAAACCGCGTCCAATATCGCTTTCACCCGCATTCGAGCAGTTCGCCGGCACCTCCGATCTGGTCTGGCACTCCGGCCCGTTCGCGGCAAAGTTCGGGGCCGGTGGGCGAATCACCCTGCACTCCGGCACCGCCATGTTGAACCCGCTCTCCATCGCTTTCCCCGGCGCGAATCCGAATGCGTTTGCCGAAGGGCACGAGCCCCTGGCGCCGGCCGCGCTCTACATTCACCCCGGCCGTACCACCGGCGAGCGTCCACACCGCTTCGGGCGCATTCGCTACCGCGACCTTTATCCCGGCGTCGACCTCGTCGTGCATGCGGGCGAACGGGCCATTGAGTATGACTTTGAGATCGCGGCCGGCGCGATTACAACCGTGATCCGCACGCGCATTCAGGGCGGTACACCTGTTCTAAACCGCACCGGCGACATCGAAATTTTTGATGGCCGTAGTTTGGCCGTCGTCCAAAAGCGCCCTCGCGCGTATCAGGATGTCGGCGGCACGCGGCGCGAGGTCCCATGCAGCTACGAGATCGGTGCGGGTGGAATGATTGCGCTGCGTCTGGGCCCGTATGACACGCGTGCCGCTCTCGTCATCGATCCACAAATTACGTTCGAGGGAACCTTTGGAGGCGGCGGTTTCGACGCGGCGTATGCGGCCGTTGCCGATGCCGCCGGGTTTGTGTATCTCGCCGGAGAAACGGATTCGTCCGCGTTCGGCCTACCAGGAGTGCGCGCCAGCCGCGATGCTTTCATCGCCAAACTCGATCCCGCAAGCAATACGCTGCTTTACGTTATATTCATCGGTGGCAG
>JAICMB010000204.1 GCA_025929455.1 Bryobacteraceae bacterium
CGGCGACGGCTACGTCGAGATCGAGGAAGTGCGCAAGGCGGGCGGCGTAACGGTGGGCGTGGCGACGCTCGAGCCCGATTGCCAGGAGATCGACGACTGGAAGCGCCGGCGGCTAATCGGCGTGGGCGCGGATTTTATCGTGCCGAATTTCCTGTGCGCGCCGGAGCTGTGCGCCATTCTGTTTGAGACGGCGGCGGATGCAGTCGAAGTACCCGGTATTTGACCGGTCGCGGCTGCATATACAGCCGCTGGCTGCGCGCGAACACAACCTGCATATAGGGAATTGGCTGGCGCTTGGGGACGAGACGCCGCCGTTTGAGCACCGCGATCTTGAAACGGTTGCGCGGCGGCTGCATGAAGCGAAGGCGCGCGGGGCGGCGCGAGTGCTGATCATGGGCGCGCATCTGCTTCGCGCGGGCGTGAACCGCCACATTATCGATCTCGCCGAGCGCGGGCTGATCGATCACATCGCGATGAACGGCGCGGGCGCGATTCACGATTACGAATTGGCGCGCATCGGGGCGACGACGGAAAGTGTAGAGCGCTACATAAAGACGGGCGAGTTTGGGCTGTGGCGCGAGACGGGCGGGCTAAACGATCTCGCGGCCGAGGCGGCGGGAGAGTCGCTGGGGCTTGGGGAGAATATCGGGCGCCGTATCGAGCAGAGTTCCTATCCGTATCGCGACCTGAGTGTGCTGGCGGCGGCGTGGCGCTTGGGCGTCCCCGTGACGATACACGTGGGGCTGGGTTATGACATTACGCACGAGCATCCGAACTGCGACGGCGGGGCATGGGGCGCGGCGAGCTATCGCGATTTTCTGATTTTCGCGCACACGCTGGAACAACTCGAAGGCGGCATTGTGCTCAGCTTCGGTTCGGCGATTATGGGGCCGGAGGTCTACCTGAAGGCGCTCGCGATGGTGCGGAACGTGGCGAGGCAGGAGGGACGGCGTGTTACGGATTTCTATACCGCCGTGTTCGACATTTGCCCGATTCGCGGGGATATTCATCATGAGTTGCCGAGGACGGATCCGGGGTATTATTTCCGGCCGCATAAGACCATGCTGGTGAGGACGGTAGCGGACGGGGGGCAGAGCTTTTATTTTGAGGGGAATCACCGGGCGACGTTTCCGGCGTTGTGGCGGGCGGCGGGCGGGCAGCAAGACTGCCTGCCTCACGGTGCGTGATGGTGGTTGATCCGGTTCTGAGCGGGTTTCCACGGCTGTCCGCACTGGTGGTGGGCGACATTTGTCTGGATCGCTGGTGTACCTACGATCCGGCGTTGGCGGAGGCGTCGCGCGAGACCGGGATTCCGCGGACGGCGGTTGTTGGTGTGGAGACGACGCCCGGCGCCGGAGGAACGGTTGCGAACAACTTAGCGGCGTTGGGCATCGGGCGTGTAGCGGTGCTGGGCGCGACGGGAGATGACGGGCACGGCTATGAACTGCGGCAGGCGCTGGCGGTGCGCGGGATCTCGCACGAACTCTTGCTGCGGTCGCCGGCGATCCCGACGTTTACTTATACGAAGCTGCTGAATGCCGCTACGGGCGAGGAAGACTGTCCGCGGGTGGACTTCATTTCGCCGCGGCCCGCGCCGAGCGAAGTGGAGAGAGATCTGGTGCAACTGCTGCGCCGACATGCGGCGGAGTTCGATGTGATTCTGGTATCGGATCAGGCCGAGACGGACGCGGGCGGGATGGTGACGGCGGCGGTGCGCGATGAGCTCGCGGAGTTCGCGCGGGCGCACCCCGAAAAGACCGTGTGGGTGGATTCGCGGATGCGGCCGCACCTTTTTCGCGATGTCATTGTGAAGCCGAACGATCAGGAAGCGGCGGCGGTTTGCGCGGCGCTGTTCGGCAAGACGGATTATGCGCGGCTGCGCGAGCATATCCACGCGCCGTACCTGTTTGTAACGCAGGGCGGCGATGGCGTGGTGATCGCCGGACCCGATGGGCTGGACCGCGTGCCGGCGCGAACGATCGCGAAGCCGGTGGATATCTGCGGAGCGGGCGATAGTTTCTCGGCTGGAGCCGCCGCGGCGCTGGCGATCACCCGCGACGCGAGGGCAGCGGCGGAGTTCGGCAACCTAGTGGCGTCCATCACGATCATGAAGAAGGGCACGGGTACAGCCTCGCCGGAGGAAGTGCGGCGGGCATGAAAACGCTCGCGATCGACATCGGCGGGACCAAGTTTACGCTGGCGCTGTTCGAGGGCGAGCG
The DNA here is from genome assembly GCA_025929455.1 of Bryobacteraceae bacterium. The sequence continues at coordinate 2,220 of JAICMB010000204.1, forward strand.
GATGGTGCGGCGCGAATCGCATGCGACCGATCGCGAGGGCGGGCGCGAGTGGATGCTGGAGCAGCTTGCGCGGCGCATTCACGACTGGCGTTCACAAACTGCTTTTGACCGCTGCGGGATCGGATTTGGCGGCCCGGTGTCGTTTGCGCAACAGCGCGTGGTGGCTTCGACTCACGTGGGCGGCTGGAACGACTTCGATTTCTGCGGCTGGGTGCGCAAGGTCGCGGGCGTGGACGCGGTGATTGACAACGACGCGAACGCCGGCGCCCTCGGCGAAGCGGTATTCGGAGCGGGCCGCGGCTACCGGCCTCTGTTTTACATGACGCTGTCGACTGGCATCGGAGGCGGCATCGTGCTGCCGGACGGCGGCGTGCTGCGCGGAGCGGACTCGTACGCGGGTGAGATCGGGCACCTCACGATTCGACCAGATGGACCAGAGTGCTTGTGCGGAGCGCGGGGGTGTTTGGAGCGGATGTGCTGCGGGCTGTGGCTGGAGCGCGACTGGGGCAAGAGCGCGTGCGAGCTGATGCAGGACGAAGCGTTCGTGCGGCGGTATGTGGTGGACCTGGCGCTCGGGTTCAAAGCGGCGATTATGCTGCTGAACCCGGCGCGCATCGTCGTCGGCGGAGGAATCGCGAAAGCGGGCGAGCGGCTGTTCGGTCCGTTGCGCGAAGAACTCGGGAGACAGATCACGGCGTGGTCGCGCGCGCGTGTGGACGTGGTTCCAGCGGCGTTAGCAGACGACAGCGTACTCTGGGGCGCGCTGGCGCTGGCCGCCGGCCGCGATCAAATTGTCACATGCGAGTGTGCTGGCGCGTCCCAAACTTGAAAGGAGTTTTATGCGCAAGCTCGTTCTTCCCCTCCTCATCGCCACCGCGCTTTGTCTACCCACGTGGGCGGACAAGAATGACGTCCCTGGGGGACATATCACTCAGGAGGTTCACCATCAGCTCGTCATGCTGCCGTTTTATTCCGTTTTCGACAACCTTGCATACAAGGTGAACGGAAGTACGGTCACACTGTTGGGACAAGTGACGCGTCCGACGCTCAAGTCCGATGCCGAACGCGCCGTCAAAAGCATTGAAGGCGTCAACAACGTGGTCAACGATATCGAAGTGCTGCCGGTGTCGCCCATGGACGATCAGATCCGCCGCGCAGTGTACCGGGCCATCTACTCCAAGCCGGGGCTCGACATGTATGCGATGCGCGCGGTGCCGACCATTCACATTATTGTGAAGAACGGGCACGTGACGCTCACGGGTGCGGTTGCGAACCAGGGCGACAAAACGCGCGCGGGTATTGCGGCGAAAGGCGTGCCGAATGTGTTTTCGGTGACGAACGATTTAAGGGTGGCGCCGTGACCGGTTCGAACCGGCTCCAAGTTGAAAACGTGCCCTACTCGGGAGAGGGCAGCCGGCAGAGACTGGCCGCCCTACGGCAATACTGCCGGACGCTTTTGCGGTAGAGCTTCGTTCAGAAATTCAATAAACGCGAGCATGGCGCGGAAGTGCGTGAGGATGGTGGCGCGCAGGTCCGGCGTGCATGCGACGGCGCTGTCCACGGTGGCGTCGAGAATCCAATCCTTCATTCGAATTAGGTCGATGGCGGGGTGATCCGGCGCAAAGCCTTTGGGCGCGCGTGAGAGCTGTGCGCCGGTAACGCCGCTGAACAGCGTGCCGATCTGTCTGGCGGCAAGAATCCGCCGTAAGCGGGCTTGGTTTTGCGCGATGTGTTCGCGGACGGCGAGCGTGGTTTCGCGCTCGGGGTGGTACAGTCCTCCCGCGATCTCCAGTTCCTTTGCAGAAAACGAGAAATACAGGCCGGCTTTGCCGGATTTAGAGCCGCCTTTCGCGAAGACGGCGGCGATGTTCGTTTTGTACGGGCGCTTGTCCGGCGAGAAGCGGGTATCGCGGTAGATGCGGAAGACGGCATTGCGCGGCTCAGTGATGTAGTGCGGCGCGAACTCGGCGAGGCCGGCATTCAACGACTCGATTAGTTCGAGCATCGGGTCGCGGACCAGACGCTCGTACTGCTCTTTGCGCGGCTGGAACCACTCTCGACGGTTGTTGCGCTCGAGCGCGCGCAGGAAACGGACCGCTTCGGGTGAGAAATGAGGGGCCGTCATGCCGGTTTGAGGTCTGGGGCGTGCGGCACTTCGGCCATGGCTTCGCGGCTCACGACCGGTTGCGCTTGCGCATTTTGCAACGGTTGTTCGTAAGCGTTTGAAAATACTTGCACATCCGCGCGCGCGGCGGCGATTTGTTTTAACTTTTGGAGGGCGCGGTAGAAGGCACGCTCGGCAGCGGTGGCGTCGCGCAGAACGTTCGCGAGGGCGTCACCAGGCTTGCTGAGCATGTAAGCCGCGATGCGCTGGTCGGGGGTCGCGGGTTTAGCGTCGTCGCCAGCAGCTATGAGGGCCATCAGCGCGGCTTCGAGACCATAGGCGCGCTGCGTGTACCCCTGCGATTCGGCGGCGTCCTCGTGCGGGAGGACGAGCTGGGCGGACAGGCCAGGCACGGCGGTGTGATGGCTCATCTCGCTCTCACGGTATCAAGGCGAGGTCTGCAAAACGAACTATGCAACCGCGCGTTTGGCTGTAAGTGGCTGAACACGTAGAGGAAAGAGATGGCCTCATTTCGTCACTCACCAGCGCGGCACTGATGCCGGCGCGATCAGAGATAGCTGAGCCACGGATCGCTGCGGCGCTGCTTCAGCGCAGCGAACCAGCGGCAAAGCGGATAGAGGGCGATCACGACGGACGCCCATAGAAGGTAGATTATTGGCAGGGGTAATCCCCATCCTGGCGGCGGCGTGATCGGAAACTGGGTTATCGTAGGCGACTCGAACATCCAGTGCACCTGTCCGTACCGTATGCCGCACACAGCGACGGCGAGCAGATGAATCAGCGGCATGTGCAGCAAGTAGTAGAACATCGGTACTCTGCCGAAGACCAATGCCGGGCCAAGGAACTCGGGTGTCCCGCGGTCGACAGCCCATAAGAAAAGTAGCGCGGGACCGAGCGTCATTAGAAGGAACAACAGGGACGGGGGATACTTGGTGGTGTTCAGAAACGACAGCACCGTGAAAGCGGCGCGTTTCTGCGCAGCCCAGCGAACCGGATCGCCATACATATCGATGGCGCGAATCGCTATGAACGCCATCACAGCCAGTACCCCGGTGCGCAACAGGAACGCGCGCCGGCGTTGCGGCGTCCAGGCATAGATCTGTCCGAGGCCGTATCCCACGGCCGTAACTCCAACCCACGGAATCAGCGGATAGGCTACGAAAACGGAGGCTTGAGGATTGGCCGCGATGAAATTGGGAGCGTGCAAAATTGTCCAGAGCGGGTTGGAGGATCGAACCGGGTCGAGCAGACTATGCCCGGCGATCGTCACGATGCCGAAAACGGTAATAACTGAGGCGGGCAGATAAACCAGGGCCGAAAGAACGATCATCGCCCATCCGAGCGCCCAGAGCACATTCAAGACGGTCAGGTGATAGTCGAAGTTGAATTGAAACGCGAAGCAGCGGAAAAGTGTTAACTCCAGAAAGATCAACCAGAGGCCGCGAGTGAACAGAAAGTAAGATAACTCGCGCCTGGATTTTCGGCGCAGCGAGAGATAGGCGCCGGTTCCGGTGAGCAGAAAGAAGACCGGCGCGCAGAAATACGTGATCCAGCGCGTCAGGAAGAGCGGGATGCTGGTCTGCGACAGGTCGGTCGGGCTGATGGCGGTGTTACCGAGAAAGTCGCGAGTATGATCGAGCGCCATGAGGATCATGACCGCGCCACGCAGGAGATCGATGGACTCGAGGCGGCCGCGGCCGGAGGGGAGCGCATTGACCCCGCCGTGCTGAGATTCGCGCTCACCTGTGTCCTGGCCCGCTGTCGCGGCCAGAGCTTTTGTGGCGGAAACGTTGTGCATGGTCGTTTTCCGGAGGCGCTTTGCTGGTGTTCCCGAGCGCTTTGCCGGTCAGGATAGCACCAGGAGCATACCCCAGTCGTTTCGGCTGAGCAGCGCGGCCGCAATGGAAAAGGTTGCGGGCGTACAGCAACCGCCGGCGAGGCTGGCCTGGAAGCC
>JAICMB010000578.1 GCA_025929455.1 Bryobacteraceae bacterium
CGCGGCGCGCGCGGTGTTGAAGGTGCCCAGCAGATCGATGTCGACCACCGACTTGAAGCCGTTCGCGCTCATCCCGAGCGCGGGCGCAGGAAAGTTGCCGGCGGCTGCGCAGAGCAGGATGTCGATGGGTCCGAAAGTCTCGTGTGCCCCGCGCAGCGCTGCAGCGACGCCATCGTAATCACGAACGTCCGCGGCGGCGGTAGCGGCGGCGCCTCCACGCGAGCGGATCGCGCCGGCGGCGGTTTCCAGTTTCTCGGGATTGCGGCCGTTCAGAATTACTTTCGCGCCGTGTTCGGCGAAGCGCTCCGCCATGCGCTGGCCGATGCCGCTGCCGCCGCCGGTGACGAACGCAACTTGACCATCGAGCAGACGGTCGCGAAAGATGCTGCTGTGCACTTCAGAGGGATGTTAGCGCAGCGGCGTTATTCGGGATTGTGCTCCCACACGCTGGTAACCCAGTTTTCTTTTTTGACGCGTGCGGGCATCCATGGCGGTAGCCCGAACAGCAGATACTCCGACATGGCGCACACGTACGGCTCATACATGCGGCGCAATTCCCAGAGTTTCTCCTGAATGCGTGTGACGGACTTCGGATGCAGACCGGCGGCTTCGAGACGCGTACAAATTTCGGTAAGCCCCTCGATGGTCAACCGCGGCTCGGTGGGCCCATGCGGCCGAATATTGAACACCTGCGAAATATCGACGACCATATGCCGGCCCATCGCGAAAGTAAGCAGCGCCTGATGCGATAAGGGCGGCTCGAACGCGGCGTGGATGAATGCGGACGTGTCAAGGACCATGGTGAGCGCCTGCAGCCACGATTGATTGTCGTGTTGCGAGCGGTAGTAGCTGAGCAGCGGATAGGAGATGTGGCTCTCGATGGAGTTGGAGCCCCACTTTTCCCAGGTCTTCAGAAATTCGAGCGTCCCGCTCTCAAAGTTGCCGGACATCGCCTGGCGGCGGAGGAATTCGAGCGCGGTGGGCGGTTCGCCGGCACGGGCGTCGAGCAGCACGACGTCGACTTCGCGTTTGGCGAACGCCTGGTAGACGATAGGAATGTAGCCGATGATGAGCGTGAGGAACGCGAGGCCGACGGCCGCTTGCGACGCGGTAATAAAACGCAATAAGGGCGTGGACGGTTCAACATCGCCCATGCCGAGGCCGAACAGAGTCGTAGCGCTGAAATACAGATCCCACGCGAAGCCGTCGACGAAGCCGCCAGCGCCTAGCTGTAGGGGAGCGAGCGGCATGTACACGAGCGCGAAGCCAAGGATCAGAAATATGGCCCACGTAAGCAGCAGCAATGGAAGCGAGAGCGGGCCGAAATAGCTGAGGTACGTATCGCGGCGCCGCGGGCTACGGATACGGCGCATCACGGCGGACCAGAAACGCCAGCAATAGCCGTAGAAGAACCGGGAGAATTGGAATCGCCGCCGGACGCGGCGCGGCAGGATGATGGCTTCGAACGCGTCCCAAAGGACTGCGAGGATAATGAAACCGCCCACCAGCGCGGCAAAGGTTCCCATATCGAGGGTGTGATCCGTCGCGCGCGGCGGAAATCCCCGCAACGCTCTCTTGAGTGTAGTGCGTCCGGTAAACTTGAAGTTTATGCGCTGGCTTTACGCGGTCGCACTGGCCGCGGCGTTGACGACCGGGGACCTCGAAAAGATGCGTGACCGGCAGGACCGTGCCGCCCTGGAGCGTGCCGCGGCCGAGTTGCGCGCGGCCGCTGATAAACAGCAAGGCGATGCGGCGGCGCAATATCAAGCGGCGCTGGCGAGCTCATACGCCGCCGAGGTCGCTGTGGAGCTGCGCGACAAAGCTAAGGGCAAGGAACTGGCGGAGCAGGGCATCGCGGCGGCGCAGCGCGCGGTGGCGCTGAAGCCCAACAACGCCGAATACAACCGGCTGCTCGGCACGCTGTGCGGGCAGATGATTTCGGCGAACGGGATGGCTGCGCTGCGGTACGGGCATTGCGCGCTCGATTCGGTGAACAAGGCCGTCGAGCTCGATCCGAAATCGTCGGAAGCGTACGTGGCGCACGGCGTCGGCAACTACTATCTGCCGGCGGTGTTTGGCGGCGGCGTAGACCTGGCCATCAAAGATTTTCAGAAGGCGATTGAATTAAATCCTAAATCTGCGGAGGCGTATCTGTGGCTCGGTATCGCGCTGCGGAAGGCGAACCGGCCGGCGGAGGCGCACAAAGCACTAGCGCGGTCGTTGGAACTGGACCCGAACCGCATTTGGACCAAGCAGCAACTCGACAAGACACCCGCGCACTAGCAGCGCGAGCGGGCGTGCCGGCCGCGGTGGCCGCGTTCGCGCTGCTCGGCTGGGCGCTTTTTCCAGGACATACCTGGCTGGCATCGGACACCCAAATCTATGTGCCCATCATGGAGCACTTGTGGGATCCGTCCGCGCTTGCGAAGGACCTGGTGGCAACGGCGCCGCATGTCGCGTTTACTTTGTACGACGAGGTGGCGATTGCGCTGCGGTGGCTGACGCACAGCTCCTTCCATGCCGTGCTCGTGCTGCAGCAGATCCTGTTCCGGATTTGCGAAGTGGCGGGCGCGTATATGCTGGTGCGCGCGATTCCATTGCCGCGGCGTGCGGCTCTGGCCGCGGCGGCGTGCTTTGGACTGGGCGCGACGATCGTAGGACCGGCGGTGCTGACCTTCGAGTACGAGCCGGTACCGCGCGGGTTCGCACTGGGTCTGCTGTTTCTGGGTATGGGGCTGGCGGCGCGCGGGCGTTTTGTGTGGGGCTGCGCAGCGGCGTCGGCCGCGTTTTTGTATCATCCGCCGACGGCTGCGCCGGTACTACTCTTGATGGCGATCATCGCACTGCGCGAGCGGCGCTGGCGCGCATTTGCGCCCATGGCGGCCGCGGCGGCGATTCTGCTAATCGCGGCGAGGTGGCAAGCGGGCGCGGCAGAGCATCAGTCGTTTTTTTCAACACTTGACGCAGGCTGGGAACGATTGCAGCGGCTGCGCGCCAGCTACAACTACGTCTC
>JAICMB010000689.1 GCA_025929455.1 Bryobacteraceae bacterium
CGGTGACGCTCGAGGGGGTTTGGCCTCCCGTCGCCACCACGTTGCCTTCGCCGAACGTCCTGATCAGCCGCGCGCTGAATCCCGCAGCGCATTTCGCCGATGCGCGTCTCTCGGCTTCTGATCCCTGGCCTGAAAATGACGCCCTGAGCATTCGGCCCCTGCCCCCGACCGCCAGCCAGCGCTGGTGGATCGGCTCAAATCCACCGGATGATTCCTGGCACACCCTGCCCCCCGGGCAATTGCCCAGCGATTCCATCGCCTGGCTTGCGCCGTCCGTCGTCGTTTTCAACAACATCCCCGCGCCGCCGCCCGTCTCCGCACCTCCCGCCCGCTACAACCAAACCGGAGACGCTATTGTGCTCACGAAAGACGAACGTACCCTCATCAATCGCCGTAATGCGATGAAATCTACCGGGCCGAAAACCCCGCAAGGTAAGAAAAAGTCCGCCTATAACGGGCTCCGTCATGGATGTACCGGGCAAATCGTCGTCATGCCCGAAGAGGACATGCAGGCCTATCTCGCCTTCCAGAAAAGGTTCTACGATCAGTACCATCCCGCCACGCCCGTCGAAACGCAGTTCGTCCAAACCATGGTCGACGCGTCCTGGAAAATGAATCGCTGCAGCGCCTGGCAGGAACTCATCAACACGCATCAAGCCGAATTGAGCGACGCCGGCACCTCCGCCGTCAACGAACCCGAGGTCAACACCGCCATCGCCATCGCGAGCGCCATGGCCGACATGTCGCGTGTCGCCGTCAACTTTTCTATGTACCAGCAGCGCCAGTTCCGGATGTTCAACGAAGCCATCGCGCGCCTCGGAACAATCCAGGAACAGCGCCGCAACCAGGAGACCGCCGATCTGGAGAAAGCCGAGCTGCTCATGAATCTGCACGACTACGAACAAAAACAACTTCTTGAAAACGCCAACCCAGACGCGGCCGGCGCACCCGCCGCCACTTCCGCCCCCTACGATCCGAAAACAGATGGCTTCGGTTTTTCACTCGTTGAAATCAAAGCATTTACTCACGTCCAGGAACGCCTCGCGCGTGCCTACCGGCTCCTCGAGCGGGCGGAGGGCAACTGAAACAACGATGATGGCGTAACCGCAGCGCCTCCGGGGCGCAAAATGCACCTCAAATCGACGCACGATCAAACCGCTTGCGGTACACGTCTGTTCGCACGCGTCAACTGCGCGGGCACACTCGAAACCCCGCTATACTCATATTCCATGTCTCGCGAGTTTGAAATTACACCGCGGCCGGTGCCCCGGGTCGAGACGGCGCTTCGAAAAATCGTTACCCCGCTGCCTGCGCCAGACTCGGTCCCGCTTTTGGAACGGCTGCACCGTTACGAGCCGCTCGCCATGCGCGGCCAGCCTCCGATTGTGTGGCAGCGCGCGGAAGGCTTTCAGGTGTTCGATGCGTACGGCAACTGCTGGATCGACTGGTCGAGCGGTGTGCTCATCACCAACGCCGGGCACGGGCGGCAGGAGATCGTCGACGCGATTGTGAATCAGGCATCCTCGCATCTGCTGACGAATTATTGTTTCCCGAGCGAGATTCGCGCGCGTTTGGTGGAGCGGCTGTCAGGGCTGATGCCGGAGCCGTTGAAGAAAATATTTCTGCTCACCACCGGATCGGAAACGGTGGAATGCGCGATCAAGCTCTGCCGCACGCACGGCGTGAAGGAGGGCGGGCGCGGCAAGCACGTGATCGTTTCGTTCACCGATGCGTTCCATGGCCGCACGCTGGGCTCGCAGCAGGCGGGCGGCATTCCGTCCCTGAAGGAATGGATCGTAAACCTCGACCGGGGCTTTGTACAGGTGCCGTTTCCGGATGGATACCGCACAACCGACGCATCGCTCGACGGCTTTGTCCGTACGCTGCGTGAGCAAGGCGTAGAAGCGCCTAACGTCGCGGGCGTGGTCGTGGAAACATATCAGGGCGGAAGCGCTGCCTTTGCGCCGGTGGAGTTCATGAAAGCGCTGCGCCAGTGGGCCACAGCGCACAAGGTGCTGCTGGTGTTCGACGAGGTGCAGGCAGGATTCGGGCGCACGGGCCGGATGTTCGGCTTCGAGCACTACGACGTGGTTCCCGATATCGCGACGTTCGGCAAAGGCATTTCAAGTTCGCTGCCGCTGGCAGCGGTCGCGGGGCGGCCGGATGTGATGGATTTGCACGGGCCGAACACGATGACCTCCACACACACCGGCAACCCGGTTTGCTGCGCGGCGGCGCTCGCATCCATCGACCTGATCGTGCGCGAGAATCTCGCGGCGCATGCCGATGCTGTCGGTCAGGTGTTGCAGCAGCGCTTGCGCGAGATTCAGGCGCGTTTTCCGCAGATCGGACACGTGCATGGCAAGGGGCTGGTGGCGGGCGTTCTTTGCGTGCACCCGGGAACGAAA
>JAICMB010000469.1 GCA_025929455.1 Bryobacteraceae bacterium
ACGCGCGTGCGGGCCGCTCGTTTGGAAGGAGTGCTCGCTGGGATACCGGCCGGAGCGAACGGTATGATGCTGTCGCTTACGCGCGCCAGCGAACCGCGGCTGAACGCGCAAGCGTATAGTACGGGCATCGACCTCAGGACCGGGCACTTTGCGTTTCCGGAAGTAGCACCGGACGAGTATCGCTTGACCGCGGTGCTGAACGATGGAAAGCGATATTTGACGGCGGAAGAGGCCGTCGATGTGAAGGCGAACGTCCGCAACGAAGCGGCCCCGACGCTTGCGCCGGTGCCGCGAGTCAGCGGCACGGTTGCGCAAGCTCCGCCGTCACAGGACGGGAACATCGCGTACATGAGCGGCAATCACCAGATCTATTTCGAGCCGGTCGATGCGCAGCAGGCGATGCCGCAGACGATGGCGACACTCGAAAAGGACGGCTCCTTCAAGCTGCCCGTCGGACTGCCGTCCGGCCACTGGCGCGTGCATGTGAACGGGCTGATCGGTTACGTCAAATCGATGCAGGTGGACGGCAACGACGCATCGCCGAGTGACTTCGTCATCGCGCCCGGCGCGCCGCACACGATCCAGATCGCGATGGGCTCGGACTTCGGCGAACTGGACGTTACCGTGGAGGGCGCGAGCGGAGCGCAGGCCGGCATGGGCGTGGTTGCGATCGCGGACGACGGCAAGCGCATTGCGGACGGTTCGACGAAGAACGTGATGGTGCAGCAGGACGGAGTGTCGCGGATCAACATGGTGGAACCGGGCCGCTATCTCGTCTTTGCGCTGCCGCAGCATCTCGGGTGGCTGCTGGCGCAGGACGAAGTATTGATCGAGCATTTCCGGGATCGCGGGCGGAGCGTGGACGTGGAGGCGGGCGGAAAGGCGCAGGTGACGGTAGCGCCGATCAGCGCAGACGAGATTGGGAAGGCGCTGGATGAGACCGAGTAGTGCGCACAACGGCACGGGTCGCGCCTGCGCGAGGGCCGGTTGCAAACCGGCCGCAGGTTGACAACCTACCCCACCAAGTCGCCGCACCAGGTCCGAAAATGGCTAGTGTGAGGTGGGCAAGGGCGTCATAATCGGGACATGGGACTGGACCGGGAGACTTGCTACCGGGCGGTGGCGGCGCGGGATGCGCGGTTTGACGGGCGCTTTTTTACGTGCGTGCGATCGACGGGCGTGTACTGCCGGCCGGTGTGTCCGGCGCGCACTCCGAAGCTGCAGCATTGCACGTTCGTTACGACGGCGGCAGCAGCGCATGAGCTGGGGTTCCGGCCGTGTTTGCGGTGTCATCCGGAGGCGAGTCCCGGATGCGCGGTGTGGCGCGGGACTTCGAACACGGTGGCGCGGGCGCTGCGCTTGATTGAAGGAGGCGCGCTCGATAGCGGGAGCGTGGACGAACTGGGCGAGCGCGTGGGTGTGGGCGGCCGGCATTTGCGGCGGCTGTTCGAAGAGCACTGCGGTGCGGCACCGGCGGCGCTGGCGCAGACGCGGCGGATTCTGTTTGCGAAGCGGCTGATTCACGAGACGGCGCTGCCGATTACCGACATCGCGTTCGCGGCTGGGTTTCAGAGCGTGCGCCGGTTCAACGATGCGATGCGGACCTGGTGCGGGCGCGCACCGCGCGAGTTGCGGCGGGAGCGGGCGGCAGAGGCGAGCGATGCGCGCGGGATCATGCTGCGCCTGCATTTCCGGCCGCCGTTCGATTTTCGCGCGACGTTGGATTTTCTGCGCGGGCGAGCGGTGGCGGGCGTGGAGGAGATCGATGACGAGCGGTATGCGCGCGGGGCGGTGGAGGTGCGTGCGGCGGCGGGCGCGAATTATGTGATCGCGCAGATTGGCCAGGCGCGCGCGACGGAGCTGGCCGGAATCGTGGCCCGGGTGCGGCGCATGTTCGATCTCGATGCGGATATGAGCGCGATCAACGCGCACCTGGCGCGCGACCGGGTGTTGAAGCCGCTGGTGGCGAAGCGGCCGGGGTTGCGCGTGCCCGGCGGATGGGACGCGTTTGAGACGGCGGTGCGCGCGATCGTGGGGCAGCAGGTTTCGGTGGCGGCGGCGAGTACGTTTATGGCGCGGATTGTGGCGATTGCCCCGCTGCGAGCGGAGGCGATCGCGCAAGCGGATCTGGCGAAGGTGGGACTGACGCGCGCGCGGGCCGAGATGCTGCGCGCGTTTGCGCGAGCGGTGGCGGAGGATGCGAGGCTGCTCGAAACAGAGACAACGTTGGCGGCGACGGAGGCGAAGTTGGGCGAGTTGCCCGGCATCGGGCCGTGGACGGCGTCGTACATCGCGATGCGCGCGCTAGGCGAGCCGGACGCGTTTCCGGCATCGGACCTCGGACTCCGGCGGGCGCTGGCGGCGGGCGGAGCGATGCCGGGCGCGAAGGAAGTGCTGGAGCGCGCGGAGCGGTGGCGGCCGTGGCGCGCGTATGCGGCGATGCAGTTGTGGAATGCGGACAGGGACAGATCATGAAACAGCTTTTTATCGATTACGTGGAGAGCCCGGTGGGGCGGATTTTACTGGTGTCGGACGGCTCGAAAGTGTGCGCGCTCGATTACGAGGATTACGAGGCGCGCATGCGCGGGCTGCTGGCGCGGCGGTTTGGCGAGGTTGGGCTGGAGCGCGTGGACAACGCGGGCGGATTCAGCGGACGCGTGCGGGCGTATTTTGAGAATGGGGCTGGGCTGGAGGATGTGCCGGTGGATGGCGGCGGGACGGATTTTCAGCGGCGGGTGTGGCGGGCGCTGCGCGAGATTCCGTGCGGCGAGACGTGGACGTATGGCGAGTTGGCGCGGCATATCGGGCAGCCCGCGGCGGCGCGGGCGGTGGGTCACGCGAATTCGCTGAACCCGGTGGCGATTATTGTGCCGTGCCATCGAGTCGTGGGGACGAGTGGGGACTTGACGGGGTATGCGGGAGGCCTCGAAAGGAAGCAGTGGTTGTTAGAGCATGAGCGCAGGCGCAGTTCGCGCGCGTGCGTTGGCGGTTGATTGCGGTCGTCGGAGAGCGTTGCAATTGAGGTGGGTCGGACGGCGGAAGAGCGCAGGCAGCAAGAGACTGCCTGCGCCACCGTGGCTTCATCAGTTTGCCCGCGCGGCAGGCGCTGAGAGACAGCCGGCCTGCGGAGATTGTGAGCTGTTGTAGTGACTGCTCAGTCCTGCTCGTAAACGCGCGCACCGTGCGGGGCGGCGCCGGGGGCGGGCGTGATGGCGCGGAGCGAATCGCCGAGATCGTATGCGACGGTGTGCGGCCAGTTCGTGCCGGATTCGGATGTGCCCGCGTGGGTGCGTTCTTTGCTGGTCATGGCGGCAGGTTCATAGCGGCGTTCGGCGTGCTTGCGGTAGTGGCTGCGTTCCCGGCGGATTTCGTCGTCCGACATCGGCTCGGCGCCGGGATTATGGCCAGCCCAACCGCGATGCCGCCAGTCGGAAACGAGTTCGTCTACATCGAGAGCGCCCTGCGCATCGAGCAACTCGCGCGCTTCATCCGCGCGGCCCTCGGGTGCGTCTACCAGTACCAGCGCGCAGCCGCGGCGCACCGCTTCAGCATAGTAATGCGCTTCTTCCTCCGGGATGCCGGAGCGTTCAAGCGCTCCCGTGAACCCGCCGCGCAAAGGTGTGTCGAAAGAGGCCGCGAGCGGCCCGCCGG
>JAICMB010000597.1 GCA_025929455.1 Bryobacteraceae bacterium
CAACCTGCGGCCGATTTTTAATCGGCCCTCGTCGGCTCACAAACTGCTCAACCCGGCAGGCCGTCTTGCCGTTCGCCCGTTTCGTCCTTTGTCTCGCTGCCGCGGTCCTGAGCGCAGCCGTTGCTCAGGACCGCGCGGATCTTTCACGTTTGAAAGCTGCGGCCGCCCAGCATCCGGGCGACGCAGCAGTGCTTCACAGTCTCGGCCTCGCTTACCTGCAGGCCGGCGATCCGCAAAACGCCATTGCGGCGCTCCGCAAATCTATAGCGCTCAAACCGGGCGGCGCCGAAGCACACTATCACCTCGGCATCGCTTATGGCCAGAACGGAGCTCTCGCCCAGGCCGCGGCGGAATTTGCGAAGGCCATCGCGCTGCGCCCGGACTTCGGCCCCGCACACGAGAGCCTCGGCGTGGCGTTGCGCCGGCAAAAGGACGACGCCGGTGCCCTGCGAGAGTTCCGCGCCGCAGTCAAGTTGATGCCCGATAACCCGATCGCGCTATGCGATCTCGGCATGGCGCTCAAAGCCGCGCGCGATTACGCCGGTGCCGCCGCCATCTTCCGGCGCGCGGTGGCAGCCAAGCCGGATTTCGAACGCGCGCGTTATGGACTCGCGACCACGCTCGCGCTGCAAGGAGAGACCGCGGCCGCGCGCGCCGAAATGGGCGATGTCGCGCGCGTCCATCGCGAACGCATTACTGCCGCACAAGGCAAGAAACTGTTGCTTGACGGCGAACGCGCATACGGGGCGGGGGACTTCTCCGCGGCCCTCGACTCCTTCCGCCAAGCGGCGAATGTTGCGCCGGACCTGGCCGAAGCATGGTACGATCAGGGCCGCGCCTTGGAACGGCTGGGCCGCGATGATGAAGCGATCGACGCATTCCTGCAGTCGTTAAAGCGCAGGCCCGATTCCGCGCCGGTGCACATGACTCTCGGCATCGCATACGCGCGGCGCGGCGAGTACGATAAGGCGATCGAGCAATTGCGCCAGGCCGTCCTGAGCGATCCCGACAACGCCGGTGCGCATTACAACCTCGCTCTCGCCTTGTCTCGCTCCGGCAACCTGCCCGCCTCCGTGCAGGAGTTGCGCGATGCGCTTGCGCTCGATCCCGCCTACACCGACGCGCGCATGCAGCTAGCCATCGTGCTCACGGCGCAAGACCGCCTCGATGACGCCGCACGCGTCTACGAAGAGCTTCTGCGCCGCGACCCGCGTTCCGCCGAAGCCTACAACAATCTCGGTCTGCTCCGCCTCCGCATGGGCGACCTCGCCGCCGCGCGCACCGCACTCGACAGCGCCGTACAACAGCAGCCCCAATACGCCGCCGCCCACTACAACCTCGGCATGGTCTTACAAAAGCTCGGCGACGCCCGCGCCTCCTCCGAATTCGCCACCGCCTTCCGCCTCGACCCGCGCCTCAAGCAGCAGTAACAGTGGGACAGGCAGTCTTTGCTGCCTGTCCATTCCTCCCCCGCGAGTCACGTCCCCCGCCCAATTATCCGCCGCGCCCTTTCAACGCTTTCCCGCCCAAACTCCCTCGCCCCACCACCGCCTCGTTATACAAACAAATCGGGTACCCATGGCACGCCACGCTTTCCGGGAACCTTTCGCGCCGCTTCCCCGTATACCGAAATGCCGCGCCCATGCCCGCCCGTGCTTAAGTATAAGGGTACCGACCAAAATGACATGTTCTGTTCCGCGATTGCCGATCGTGTGCGCTTGCCTGTTGTCGTTTTGTGGCTACGCTCAGAATGAGATTCGTATCGATCCCGCTACCGGGCGTTTGCGCGCGATCACCGTTCCATATCGTGCACGTTCCGTTCCTCCCGTCAGCCTCTCCAACTCCGTGCGCCTGCGCTCGCTTATTCGCGCCGGCAATCTGTACCTGACCGCGCAGGACGTCGTCGCGCTCGCCATCGAGAACAACATCGACGTCGAGATCCAGCGCTACGGCCCGCTGCTCGCGCGCGAGGTGCTCAAACGCGCCAAAGCCGGCGGCGCGCTGCGCGGTGTCGGCCTCGCCGTCGCGCAAGGACCCCAGAGCGTAAGTCTGCAGGGCGTCACGGTCACCAATCCCGGCGCGCTGGCCCTTTCGGCAGGAACCGGCGTCAGTTCCGGCGGGGGCATTGTGACTCAGCTCGGTCCTGCCATCCCCTCCTTCGATCCGACCGTGTTCGGCCTCGCGATCTTCCAGCACTCCACGATTCCGCAGAGCAACACCGTGCTGACCGGCACCACCGCTCTCGTGCAAAATACGCACA
Source organism: Bryobacteraceae bacterium (assembly GCA_025929455.1). The sequence continues at coordinate 2,261 of JAICMB010000597.1, forward strand.
CCCTTCAAGCGCAATACGCGCAGAACTGGGATTTCGGCCTCAGCGCGCAGCTCACCTATTCGAGCCAGCGCGTTGCTGTTAACAGTCAGTTCTTCAGCCTCAATCCCTATACCTCCGGCTTCCTCGATCTGCAGCTCACGCAGAACCTGCTGCAGGGCTTCGGTCCCGCCGTCAACGGCCGCAACATTCGCGTGCAGCACAACAACGTGAAGGTCAGCGAACTGCAATTCAAGCAGCAGCTCGTCCTAACCATTTCCGCCGCGCTGAATCTGTACTGGGACCTGGTGAGCTTCGACGAGGACGTGCGGGCGCGCAAAGCCGCGCTGCAAACCGCGAGCATGCTCGTTGAGGACAACAAGAAACAGGTGCAGGCGGGCGCGCTCGCGCCCATCGAGATCACGCGCGCCGAAGCGCAGCTCTATGCCAGCCAGCAGGACCTCACTATTGCCGAAACCAACTTGTTGCAACAAGAGACCGTGCTGAAGAATTACCTAAGCCGCAGCGGCGTGGCCAGTGCGGACCTCGCGGACGTGCACGTGGTCCCTCTCGATACCATCAGCGTCCCTGCGCAAGAGCCTGTGCGCCCGCTGCAGGATCTGTATACCGAAGCGTTGCATAATCGCGTCGAGCTGCAGCAGAC
>JAICMB010000414.1 GCA_025929455.1 Bryobacteraceae bacterium
GCTCAAGGATTGGGGATTCGACGGGCTCAAACTCGATGGCCAGCACATGAACGCCGCTCCCCCGTGCTACAACCCGGCGCACAAGCACGCGCGGCCGGAGGAATCGGTGGAGGGAATGCCGAAGTTCTTCAAGGCGCTTTACGACACTGCGCGCGAGGTGAAGCCCGACGCGCTCGTCGAGTTCTGCCCGTGCGGTACGGCTTACTCGTTTTTTACGCTGCCGTATCTGAATATGTCGGTCGCGTCCGATCCCAGGTCGCCTTGGCAGGTGCGCACGAAAGGCAAAACGCTGAAGGCGCTTCAAGGCGATTCGGTTGCTTACTTCGGCGACCACGTGGACATGGTGAAAGACGACTTCGCTTCCACAGTTGGCGTCGGCGGTGTCATCGGGACAAACTTCACGTGGCCGGAAGGTTCGGCGGAGCGGAAGCGCGGCGATTTAACAGCCGCCCGTGAGGAGAAATTCGAAAAGTGGATCGCGATCTACAAAGAGAAAATGCTGCCGCGCGGCGAGTACGAGGGCAGTCTATACGACATCGGTTTTGACAAGCCGGAAACGCATGCCATTCGCAAGGGCGGCAGTATGTACTACGCGTTTTTCGCGCCGCAATGGAGCGGAAAGGTTACGCTGCGGGGGCTTTCTCCCAACCGCGCTTACCGCGTCACTGATTATGTAGACGGCAAAGACCTCGGGACCGTCCGCGGGCCTGTCGCTTCCCTGAATGTTCAGTTTGAAAAGCATCTGATGCTGGAGGCGAAACCGGAGTAGATCATGAACCGGCGCGCATTTCTCCAAACGGCGGGCGGCGCGGGGATTGCCGCGGGCCTGACTCCGGCCGCCCGCGCTTACATTCCGGAACACAACTGGGAAAAGTACGACTGGGGCGCAGGCCCCGAGGTGAAGGACCGGCTCTATCAGGGTCCTTTTCCGCAGTATGGTCCCGCGGCCGTCGTTCCCGACAGCGACGTCGTGATGGTGACCACGCCGTCCCGCGATATCGTCCCGAACTACGGCATGGGGCTGGTGGTTTACGTATCGGGCGATACCGGACCTCCGCGCCTGCCCGGAGAGACGCTCGAAAAATCGATCGAGGATTTGATCAAGATCCCGTTCACGCAGAAGGTGTACGTTCGCCCCAACTGGCGCGAGATACAGAAAAGACCCGGCCGGCTGGATTTTCCGGACTGGTGGCAGATCACCTTTGACCTCGCCAAGCGCTATAACAAGCGCGTCGGATTCCGGATCATGCTCGAGAACCCCGACTTTCCGGAACCCGGCATGCCCGAGTTTCTGATGCAGAAGGTGCCGTACATCAAGCTCAAGGGCGAATGGAAAGGGAATCCTTCCCAAACGCGCTACAAGAAAGAGCACCGCATGCCGCAATACGAGGACGCGGCGTATCAGGCGGCCTTTCGCGAACTGAACGAACTGCTGGCGGCGCAATTCAACGGCAATCCGCAGGTCGAGTATATGGACACGATGATGTACGGGTTCTGGGGCGAAGCGCACACGTGGCCATTCGAGGGCAACACGTTCCCGAACAACGTCATCGCCGAGCAAACCTGGCGCAGGATGTTCGAGACGCAACTGGAGTTCTGGACGAAGACGCCGCTGGTGACCAACACGGAGCCCGACTTCAGTCACGTGGGCAATTCCGATCTTCTCGATCGCACGATTCGTACACACAACTGGATTCGCACCGACACCATCTTCATTGAAAACACGCAGATCGAAGCGCTGAGCAACCGTCCGGCGTGGACCGCGGCGATTTGCGAGGTCGGGATGACCACCGGCGATCCGAAGCGCGTGAGGATCGACGAAGGCGTCACATATAACGAGAAGATCACGTCGCACGTGCTGGACGTGGGTGCGAACTACTGGTCCGTCTGGAACTGGCACAACGAAGCGGCGCAGAACGTGCTCAGCTATTACGATAAATATCCGGAACCGATCGACTACATTGCGCGCCACATCGGCTACCGGGTTTACCCATCGTTTATCTGGAGTTTCGTGCGCGAAGGGACGCCGGGGCTGGTGGTGGGGGTGGCAAACAAAGGTGTGGCGGGGGTACCCGGAGTGCTGCGCCTGACGGTGTTCAGCGACGACGGCAAGGTGAACGTAAGCGGATGCGTGGACCCCGGTTACCCGAAGCCGGCCGGGATTCGCCAAGCGATGTTGTGGCTGCCACCGGGCACGGACTGGCAGGGACTAAAACTGAAAGCGGAACTCGAGGTTAAGGGCGTGCGCTACCCGATCAAATGGGCCTGCCGGCAGGAAACGAATCCGGACGGGTCTCTTACGCTGAGGAGTAACGTACGCGGATGATTAGCGGTACGCGTTACTGAAGCGGCGCCAGCGGAATCCTTTTCCCGACTACCGCGTCATACGCGGCGAGCTTCGCCGAGACGCGTCCGGAGTACAATTCGAACCAGGTCTTGCCGTCCTTCAGCAGGTTTTCGACGGAATAGTTGTCCATGACCGGGAGGTCGACCGTCACGTTTACCTTCCGGTTCGACAGATTCAGGATCACGAGAATCTGCTCGTTGCCCTTCTTGCGCAGAAAGCTGAGGACGCTGTCCGGCTCGGTGTTATTGATCCAAATCACGTCGCCGGAAGTGAGCGCTGGATGCGTGGCGCGCATTCGAAACAGGCGTTTGTAGAAGTCGAGCGTCTGATCGAGCGCTTTGCCGTCGCCGGCTGTTCCCGGTTTCTGCCAATGGATCGGCGCGGGTGTGATCCAATGCGTCGGCGTGCAATCGCCAATCTCCTGCCCGTTGTACAGCATGGGAATGCCGTCGAGCGTGAAGTCCAGGATGGAGGCGGCCAGAGCGCCCCGCTCGCCGAATTCGACCACCGCCCTCCGCCAGTCGTGATTGTCGCTGTAGCGCAGCAGGCGCGCGCCGCGGGGCATCGTGCGATGCGCCTCCTCCCAGTGCTCGCGCAGCCGGATGGCCGGTTCGCCATCGCGCAAAACAGACCGCAGCGTCAGGTAATAGTGAAAGTCGTAATTGATGTCGAACGCCTCGAGTTGATCCTCCGGGCGATCTGCCTCGGATAGCAGAATGACATCGCGATTGATCGGGTCCAAGGCCCGGCGGGCCTCGTTCCAGAAATCTATGGGAACGCCGGCGGCGACATCGCAGCGGAAGCCATCAACGCCGAAATCGCGGACCCAGTGCTTTAGCGAGTCGATGAGATAGCGGCGGGTTCGCGGGTTCTTGTAGTCGGGAAGCGGCTGCGGCCAAAAGCCCCGCGCGATGCGCCCGTCATTGGTGTGGACCAGCAGGTCCGGCGTCATGACGGTGTCCGGCGCGGTGTGGTAGTACACGATATCGAGCATCACTTTGAGCCCGAGCTTGTGGGCACTCTGCACGAAGTCATGCAGATCGTGCTCCGTGCCGTATTGCGGATCGATGGAGTTGTAGTCGGCTATGTTGTACGGCGAGGCGTGCGGTGTGGCCGATCGCTTCGCAATGGGGCCTAGATAGACGATGCCGACGCCCAGGCCGGCCAGATATGGCAGGCGCGGAATGGCCCCGCGGAGTGTTCCCTGCTGGCTGAACGCGTTCAGCCACACCTCGTAAATGTTTGACCGGCTGAGCCACTCGGGCGCGCTCCGCGCTTGCAGCGTGTCGAACGACAGGTGCTGAGCCGCGATGCTGAAGGCGGTACAGCAGAGTAAGGGGATGAGGGCAAGTTTACGCATGCATGCCGACACGCCGGGCGCGGTTGCATCCGAGTTCGTGATTCATTTTACAGCGCCGTTCACGTGGACGCCGCAAAAACGAAGCCAATTTCCCGGGCGCGCCGTGGTCGGCGTATGAAAAAACGAAGCCGACGGTGTTAGCCTGCGCGGTGGCGGGCACGGGTTGGCGGCAAAACCGCCGGCGCGCACAGCGGCTGAGCTCATGGAGGGGCGTACAACGGCAGGAGGGCCCGACGCAGTTTGCGTTGCGGACGAGGGCCGATTGACAATCGGCCGCA
>JAICMB010000478.1 GCA_025929455.1 Bryobacteraceae bacterium
CAAGGCGCGTCCCACTATTCACTGGCGCTTTACTGGCCCATCGACGACCGCGTCGCCAAGATGGACCGACTCAAGTGGTCGGGACGCGTGTCCGGCGCCGCCCTAATCGCGTGCCGCGCGCGCACATGCACGGTCGAGCCCTCACTGTCGGCAACGGTTGTAAAGCCGCAGTTCCGATTCAGCGCGCCCCTGCCTCCTCAGGACAATACCGTCCAGCTTTCTGTTTCCATGGGGACCGCTCACGTGCTCGAAAATCCTTCCGCCGCAAACAGCTACACGGTGCGCATCGCCGCGGGAGGCGTCCCCGTTCCTGAAGATGTGGAATTCACGCTGTCATGGGAGAGGCAGTAACATGGAGGCGCGCGTGCGCGTGCTCGGTGCGTTGCATATCGCCTTTGGAATCTCGGGCGCAACGGTCGCAATGCTTTATTTCGCGTATCACGGCGCGTTCCTGACCAAGACCGACATCATCGGCTACTTCATCGCCGGCTGGCTGGTGTTGCTGCTCGCGCTGGCGCCGCCCGCCGTAATCGCGGGTTACGGAATCCGGCGGTTCCGGCCTTGGTCTCGTTCATTTACCACCGTCCTCTCGGTATTCGAGCTCATGAGCATCCCATTCGGCACTGCCCTCGGCATCTACTCACTCATGGTGCTGCTGTCTGAAGACGTGGACCCGGTTTTCAGCCCCAAATTCGCACACCGCTCATCATGACGGACCAGCGGAAAGCGGCTGCCTCGCTGCTACATTGAAAACAATGCTGCGGTGGGTTGGGTTCGTTTTTTCTTGCACCGTCGCGTTCGCGCAGGCGCCGCGTCCCTGCGAGGGTGTGGCGGCTTATTCGCCGTGCGAAATGACATTCGAAGTGGCGCCGAACGAGGCCGCCGCGCATCCCGATCCATACATTGACGTCCAACTGCATGCCGAGGTGCGCTCGCCGCGCTTTCGAACGTATCTCATGCCCGCGTTCTGGGACGGCGGCCGCAAACTCGTCATCCGCTTCACCCCGCAGGACGCGGGACAGTTCACGTACCGCCTGACGAGCAACTTGGCGTCGCTAGAAGGCAAACAGGGCTCCTTCACCGCGACAGAGTCGAGCGCCCCGGGCTACGTGCATCCCGCCAACGTGCATCATTGGTGGACGGAAAACAAACAGCCGCACCTGTGGATGGGCTTTCTGGCGGACCGGCTCGGTTTCGAATCCAACGAGTACGTGGCCGCGCTGCTGCGCAGTATCGACGGCGAGAAGTTCAACCACATTCGCGTGAATGTGCTGGGCCGGCCCGCGGACCGCGCACGCGTCGTCGTCAACGGCAAGCCCAATCCCGCGTACTTCGACGAGTTGGACAGCCGCATCCTGCAGTTGCACGGCAAACTCGTAACAACGGACATCGTACTGGCGTCCGATCCCGCGTATTTGACCTCGTTGTTTCCGGACTGGCAGTCGCGCGAGCGCTTCGTGCGCTACCTGGTAGCACGCTACGCGTCGTTGAACATCACATGGCAAGGCGTACTGGAGTGGGAGGATGTTCCGAACGCGCGCGATCTGCTGAAAGAAATCGGGCTGGCTATCAAAAAGTTGGACCCGTACGATCACCCGCGTTCAACCAACTCGAAGATTACGTCTACGCCGCTGCTGACGGACGGCTGGATGAATTTCGTGATTACGAACTCGGAAGACGATCAGCTCGGCGCCGTCCAGCACCAGTTCTACACGGTGCCGTTCATCGGGATAACGAGCGCCGCGCAACTCTGGGATAGCACCATGGACGGGCAGTATCCCGTGTTGAAAGCCGACCCGCGCGGGGCCGCCCGGCGGTGGTTCGATTTCATGTCGGACCAGCGGCATTGGGAACTGGAGCCGTACTTCGATGTGGACAACTGCCGCGCGGTCGCACTCGAGGGCGCGGAATACCTTGCGTATATCGAGCACCCGGCGACCGTGGAGATCAGCATCGAGAAGCACAGCTATAACGTGACGTGGGTGAATCCGGCGAACGGCGAAGCCGTGGAGGCCAAGAAATATAAGGGCGAGAGCTTTGCGACGGAACCGCCGGACAAAACGCATCCCTGGCTGCTGCTGCTCGCGCGCGAAGGTCATCTAGCCTCAATGCTGAAATCCTATAAGTTCGAGTCGCGCGTAGTTCCTGTGCAAGAGATCGAAGCCAATCCGCAGAAGGTGCCGTACGCGGTCGCGGAGCCGTCGGTGGATACGCTGCACGCCGGCGCGCCGGTGAAATACGCGGTAAAGCTGAAGCGCGAGAGTCGCGCCACGCGCGAAATGATGTACCTGTGGACGGCGGAGGCGGCATCGGGCGGACAAGGCGCGCGCGTGCTCGGAACCGGCGCAAGCGGCACGTTTACGATTCCACCGGTGATTGCGACGCAATATCCTGCCACGCTAAGCATTCGCGTGACGGCCCTCAACGCGAACGGGAAAGCGTACCTGTCGGACAAGGTCTATCAACTGGCGCGGTGATACTCGCCCTGGACACCACGGCAGAGTTCGGCAGCATCGCGCTGGTGCGCGACGGCGTGGTGCTGGAGGAAGTGCCTGTGCATGCACCGGCGGGGTTCGGTCACGTGCTTTTCGATAGCATTGCGGCCCTGCTGCGGAGGCATTCGGCTTCCGTGCTCGACATCGCGTGTTTCGCCGCGGCATCGGGCCCCGGATCGTTCACGGGTGTGCGGGTCGGCCTCAGCGCGGTGAAAGGACTGGCCGAAGCGGGGCGCGGTTGCGCGATGGGTATCTCGAACCTGCAGGCCCTCGCGTTTTTCGGCAGCGCGGCCGTGCGTGCACCGGTGCTGGACGCGCGCCGGGGCGAGGTATATGGCGGCGTATATGACAACGGGCTGGAGCCCCTGCGGCCGGAAACGGTTGGCAAATTTGCGGAATGGCTGCGCGCGCTGCCGGCGGGAGCGGAAGTGATCGCGAACGACCCAGGACCGTTCCGCGCGCTGGTTCCGGACATTACCGCCGCCCCACGAACGCTAGCCTCCGCCGTGGGCATTATCGCCGAGCGGCGATTGGCGGCGGGCGCGCCGTGCGACCCGGCTGCGCTCGACGCGAATTACGTGCGACGGGCGGACGCGGAGTTGCTGTGGCGGGGTTGAGCGCGCGTCGTGCGGGCGCCGAGACTGCCTGTCTCTCAGCGCGTGCGACGCGCGCAAATTCATGAAAACAATGTGGGGCAGGCGTCCACGCCTGTCGACATGGGTCTGCAGACCCGCCTCGCGCGCCGACACACGATCCCTCAGCTGGTTTTCGACCCTGCCCTACGTACGTTTATAATTGCAAGCGATGAAAGCCGCTCTTGCCATAGCGTTTCTCGCGGCCGCTGCTGCGGAACTGCCGTATAAGACCATTGACCATCCACAATTCATTCCTGCGTCGCAAGCGAATTTTCTTCATGGCGGCGATCGCGTAATCGGCATCGTTGACGGTGGTGTCGCGAAAGCTTATCCCGCCGCCATTCTTGCGCAGCACGGCGTCGTGCAGGACCGTTTGCCGTCGGGTCCGATCGCGGTGACCTGGTGAGGATACTGCAATACGGCCCTCGTGTTTAGGGCCGAGGCAAGCGGACGCGATCTGCAGTTCGACA
>JAICMB010000426.1 GCA_025929455.1 Bryobacteraceae bacterium
GCTATTCCGCAGTGAATTGCTGACAAATTCGGAAGTGCAGTTTGAAGGCCGCGGTTTTTGGGGCGCGCTGGCAAGCTGGAAGGACGACGATGGAACGCGCTGGCTGTATGCACCGGCGCTCGGCCCCGCGACGCCCAGCACGAAGTTCCCGGTAACCTATGGCGCCGCCACATCGGGTAGCATTATGGCCTTTAAGGTCGTCGAGAAGGCGGGCAAGCCCGCGCTCGAGCCCGCCTGGCAGTCGCGCGACATGGCCATACCAGACCCGCCCGTGCTAGCGAACGGTGTCCTATTCGCGCTCTCGACAGGCGAGGACACCGCGCAAGTCGATTCCGGAGGTCGCATCCTGAGTTCTGCGGCTCGTGTCAAAGCGCCGGTCGGAAATGCGACGCTCTATGCGTTCGATGCCAAGACCGGCAAGGAATTGTTCTCGAGCGGTAAAACCATGTCCGGCTTCAGCCACTTCAGCGGCCTCGCGATTTCCGCGGGCCGGGTTTACGCCGTCACTTACGACAACATTTTGTACGCGTTTGGTGTGGAGGAGTAACGATGCAAGCATCTCGTATTCTTGTTGCGGCCGCGATTCTGGCAGCCGCTTCCGTCGCGCAAAATATCCAGCCTCCGAAGACGAACCTCAAAGTCGGCGATGAGGCGCCCAATTTCACGCTGCCCAGCACGTCGGGCCAGAAGGTCACGCTTGCCGATTTCCGCGGCAAGAACGCCGTGGTAGTCGCATTCTTCCCCGCCGCTTTCACGGGTGGTTGAACGAAGGAAATGCTGGCGTACCAGGCTGGTATCGCTAAATTTCAGGGCATGGATGTAAAGGTATTCGCCATCAGCACCGACTTTACGCCGACGCTGAAGCATTGGCACGATGAATTAAAGCTGCCGTTCGATCTGTTGAGCGATCACAGCCGCGAAGTCGCGAAAGAGTATGGTGTGCTCATCCCGCAGATGGGCATCGCAAACCGCGCGACGTTCGTGGTCGGCAAAGACGGCAAGATCCTGCACATCGAGGAAGGCAGCACCGCGCTCGATCCGAGCGGCGCCGAAACGGCGTGCAGCCGCATGGCGCACAAAACTACATGAGCAGTGGGGCAGGCAGTCTTGCTGCCTGCCCGTTCGCTGAAACATTTCCCCCCTCCGTTGTGTCCATCAAACGCCACAGCCGTACTATATCGAAGGGAGGATCATATGGCAGAACGGAAACGCAACACCAAAGCGCAGAAGAAAGTCGGCAAGGTCATGCGGGAGTACAAGCATGGCGAATTGCACTCGGGCTCCAAGCACGGCCCTAAAGTAAAAAATCCCAAACAGGCGATTGCCATCGCGTTAAGCGAAGCGCGCGAGTCCGGCGCGAAGATTCCGCCGAAGAAGGGCGCCAAGAAAACGGCCGCTAAGAAAACCGCGAAACACAGCGCTTCGCACCGCTCCTCCTCGAAAAAGACCAGCGCAAAGAAAACCAGCTCCCGCAAGAGCACCGCGCGCAAAAGTACTTCGAAGAAATCCTCGCGGAAAGCGTCCTCCAGTAAGAGATCGTCCCGTTGACGCCTCTCGCTTAAGGACTCATGCCCTCGGCCGGTGGATGGAGCAATGCGCTCCGCGCGCTGAACTCGCGCAACTACCGTCTCTATTTCAGTGGGCAGAGCGTATCGCTCATCGGCACGTGGATGACGCGCATCGCCACGAGCTGGCTGGTGTACCGCCTTACCGACTCGCCGTTCCTGCTCGGCATGGTGAGCTTCGCCGGACAGATTCCGTCGTTTTTCATTACGCCCATCGCCGGCGTGTGGGTGGACCGCTGGGACCGCCACCGCACGCTTGTCATAACGCAGATCCTGTCGATGCTGCAGTCCTTCGCGCTCGCCGCCCTCGCGATAGCCAAGATCATTACCGTCTGGGAAATCATCTGGCTTATGGTGTTCCAAGGCCTCGTCAACGCGTTCGATATGCCCGCCCGTCAGTCGTTCGTGGTTCAGATGGTGGAGAACCGCGCCGATCTCGGCAACGCCATCGCGCTCAATTCGTCAATGGTCAATGCGACGCGTTTGATCGGTCCTGCGATTGCCGGCGTGTTGATTGCCGCCTTCGGCGAGGCGTACTGCTTTCTCATCGATGGCGTCAGCTACATCGCGGTGATCGCATCGCTTCTGCTGATGCGCGTCGAAGCGCGCGGCGCAAAGCCGCAGATTCGCGCGCGCGTCATCGATGATCTTGCCGACGGATGGCGATACGTTTCCCGCTCGACCGCGATGCGCTCCATCCTGCTGCTGCTCGCGCTCATCAGCCTGGTCGGAATGCCATACACGGTGCTGATGCCGGTGTTTGCGTCCGACATCCTGCACGGCGGCGCGCACACACTCGGGTTCCTGATGGCCGCATCCGGAGTCGGCGCGTTGATTAGCGCCGCCAGTCTCGCCGTACGCAAAAGCGTGCTCGGCCTCGGCAAAATGATTCCGATCTCCTGCGCGGTATTCGGGGCCGCGCTGATCGGCTTCTCGCTTTCGCACGCGATGTGGTTGTCGATGCTGCTGCTGCTCGGCACCGGCTTCGGGATGATGCAGCAGATGGCGGCCAGCAACACCATTCTGCAGACCATCGCTGAAGAAGAAAAACGCGGCCGCGTGATGGCGTTCTATTCAATGGCATTCGTCGGCATGGCGCCCTTCGGAAGCCTGATCGCGGGAGCGCTCGCGGGCCATATCGGCGCCTCCGCGACGCTCGTCATCGGAGGCGTGCTCTGCATGGCCGGTGCGCTGGTGTTTGCGCGCTCGCTGCCGCAGTTGCGAAGCGCCGTGCGGCCCATCTATGTGCAACTCGGCATTCTGCCCGAATCCGCGTCCGGCGTGCAGGCGGCCTCTATACTGCAAACGCCGCCCGAAAGTTAAGCGGCGCTACTTATGTTGCACACTTGCGGGCGCGCGCTGCAGGTCGGGCGCTTCGACGCGCAGCGTCCAGTCGAGCGGCAGGTCGCGCGGAATATAGCAGATGCGGTCGTCGCAGGCTTGATAGCGCAGCGTGCCGCGAATCGTGATCTCGCCCTTCGCGCCCGCGGCCGCTTTCAACGCCCGGTAGTCGCTCATTGTGACGTCGCGCTCCAGACGGAAGTCGCCCTTATAAACGGGCACCTTCTCCTGAATCGCCTTCAGGTACAGAATTTCCGATTTCGGGTACGACACCCGCTCGGCGCTGTACGCGGGGGAAGCGTCCAATTTCCAATCGATCGGAATGTAGCCCTGCACGCCAGGCGAATACACGTGCAACCCCGGCGGCAGGTGAACGTCGATGGCGAGTGTGATCCGTTGGTTCATCGCGACTGCCGCGTTGCTCGCCCACAACGTCGCCGTGATTTGTTTGCCGGTCACTTCATGCTCGGCGGCGCGCGGCGCTACGCCGAACTGACGCGCGATCACATTCGCGGCCGTATAGCGGTCGCGGAAATCTTCTTCAAAATACTTGCCCGTAACGATGCCGTTGGCGTCGAGAATAAATGTGCCGGGGTAAGGAATACCGTACGCGAATTCGGTTTTCGGCACTGTCGAATTGAGGATGCCGGCCGCGCGGATTACCTTGGAGCCGGTATCCGACAGCAGCGGGAAATCGATATGATGCCGTTGCGCGAAATCGTGCAGAATCGCGGGGGAATCGTAGCTGATCGCGGCCAGGCCGAGTCCCAGTTTCGCGATCTGCGCGCGCTGTTGTTCCAGCTCCACGAGCTGGGCCTTACAAAACGGTCACCAATCCGCCGAGCGGAAAAACACCAGCATCGCGCCCTTGGGGCCCAGGATGCTCTGCAGCGTCTGCGGCTTCCCGTTCTGATCGGGCAGCTCGAAGGCGGGCATTTTGCTGCCTTTGGGGACGCCGTACTCTTCGGCGGCCAGCGGCACAAGCGCCGCCAGCGCGAATACAAGAAGCGATCTGCGCATGGTTAC
>JAICMB010000057.1 GCA_025929455.1 Bryobacteraceae bacterium
CAAATGATCGTGCGTGGTCTCGTCCTTGGCGTCAATCGCGACCGCGAGCGCTTCAATGGTCCGCAGATGCAGTTCCGAAATTTCGGTCGCGTGGCGGCGCTCCGTCTCCACGCGGCCGAGATAGAGGCGATATGAGCTGTAAGTAATGTAAGCCGCGGGCGCGACCAGCAGAGCCCACTGCCAGCCGATGGCCCGGCCCACCGCCGTGAAGGCCGCCGCGATGGCCGCGCCCACGAGATACTGGGGCGCCGTCCAGAGATAGTTCTGTTTCCAGACCTCGGGTAAGCTGCGGTGTTCCGTGAGCGCCACGATTCCCGCGATCGTCGCGGTATTCACGACGTAATAAGCGGCGGAAGTGACCAGGAACAGCACCGGAACACTGTCCAATACGGTTGATTCCGCGGTCCGGTAAACGGCGAAGCAGGTCGCGCTCGTAACGATCGCGGCCGCGACATTAAAGAGGATATGAACCGGACGCGGCCTGGTCTTGGAGCGCAGTACCACCTGCGCGAGCGCCGCCGCCACCCCGACCACGACCGTTTCGGCACAGCCGCAAACACTCGCCGCGATCAGGATAAAGATATAGTTCACCGACAGCGTACTGTTGATGCCGGGCAGCGTTACTTTCAGCGCGGAAGACGCCACGCCCGCCAGTACGAGCGCGATCACAATCGCGGGTTGTGTTTCAAATGCCGCGCGGAACGAAACGAATAGAATCGCGTATGCGGCCAGCACGAGCGAGATCACATACAGGCGCGCTGCTTTGGAGAACGATCGCATCGCATAGCGGAGACGGACAGGAAGTCCGAATCCACAACGTTCTTATCGGCAATAGCGCGCAAGGACTTGAGAGTGTGCGAGCGCCGCGCACGCTGGACACTCCGTCCCGGCCGCATGAGACATGTTGTCGCATCTGCAGCGGCGCATACCTCGCAAGTCGTTGTATTCACGATGTCCGCGCTTCGGCACGCGGCCTGCATTCCTGGCAGCCGTATGAAAAATGTGATCCTGCTGCTGACGCTCGCAACCGCGGCGGTGAACCTGACGGCCGGCGACATCGCGCGCGATCTAGCCGGAGCCAACCCGCAGGCGAGCGTTCGCGTCATCGTCGAATATCGCTCTGCCCCGGCCGCGGCTCAGCACGCCAAAGCCGCGCAGCGCGGTGGCCGTTTCCTCGCGAACCTCGATCTGGTAAAGTCCGCCGTCTATAGCGTACCGGCGGGACGGCTGGCCGAACTGGCTAACGATCCCGAGGTCTTACATATCGCCGCGGACCATCCGGTCCACGGGTTATTGGATTACGCCGAGCCGACCATCAATGCCAACATTGCCTTCAACTATGGCTTTGACGGGAGCGGCGTTGCGGTCGCGGTTATCGACAGCGGCATCATGAGCCATCCGGACCTGAACGATAAGAGCGGCAACAGCAGGATCGTCTATTCCGAAAACTTCTCTTCCGTGAATCAGTACGACGCCTTCGACCGTTACGGCCACGGCACGCACGTAGCCGGCATCGTGGGCGGCAACGCATCGATGTCCACGGGTGGCCAGTACACGCACACATTCCGCGGCATTGCGCCGAATGTGCGGCTCGTGAACCTGCGTGCCCTCGACCAGAACGGCAGCGGTACTGACAGCAGCGTTATCGCGGCGATCCAACGGGCCATTCAGCTTAAGAGCCAATACAACATCCGGGTCATCAACTTGTCGCTCGGCCGTCCCGTTTACGAGAGCTACACGCAGGACCCGCTCTGCCAGGCTGTGGAACAGGCCTGGAAAGCCGGAATCGTCGTGGTGGTCGCAGCCGGCAACGAGGGCCGCAACAACAGCGCCAACACGCAGGGCTATGGCACCGTTACGGCGCCGGGCAACGACCCGTACGTGATCACAGTCGGCGCCATGAAGGACATGCGTACGATGCCGCGCGGTGATGACCAAATCGCCACGTATAGCTCGAAAGGCCCCACCCTGTTCGATCACGTTGTTAAACCGGACCTGGTTGCGCCTGGCAATCGCATCATATCGGCACTCGGCTCCGGCGTTGCGCTCGTGAACCTGTATCCGCAGAACGACACGCCGTGGCAATATTACATGACGAATGGCTGGTCCGGCGCCTCGACGTACTACTTTGAGTTGAGCGGCACGAGCATGGCGGCCCCCATGGTGAGTGGCGCGGCGGCTCTCATGATTCAGAAGGACGCCAGTTTGTCACCCGATACGGTGAAAGCTCGTCTGATGAAGACGTCGACCAAAAACTTCCCGTCGTCGAGCACCGTTACCGATCCGGTAACCGGCGCGACCTACATCAGCAATTACGATCTGTTCACGATAGGAGCGGGATATGTCGATGTCTGGGCAGCGCTGAACTGCTCCGATACGGTGAGCGGTTGGGTGACGGCGCAGTCGCCGTCCGTTAAATACAATTCGTGGACCGGTCAGGTCACGTTGCTAACCGGCCAGAACGTCGTTTGGGGAAACAACGTGGTGTGGGGTAACAACGTCGTGTGGGGAACCAATGTTGTGTGGGGCACGTCGGTGCTGTCTTCGAACAACGTCGTGTGGGGTACGAACGTAGTCTGGGGCACGTCTTTGATGTCCGGATTCAATGTGGTGTGGGGAGATAACGTAGTCTGGGGAACATCGACGCAAACCGATTCGGAAACCAGTTCCGTCGCGATCTCCGGCGAGAATTAAACCACCCGGGCAAGGGCTGTTACAGCGCGCGGGGAAGGGCACTCCCTCCCGCGCGCCGTTGTTGTTTCGGCTATTGGGGCAGCGTGCCGTTTGCGACGTTCACACGCAGCGCGACATCGCCAAGCGACGCGCCGTCCGGGCCGGCCGCGTGGATGGTGACCTGGTGCCAGCCGGTTTTGGCGCCGTCGGGCGCCTTGAACATGAAGTAGAGCGGATATGTGTCGTGCGCCGCGGCGGGGTATCGCCCGGCGCCGTTCCATTGTTGCCAGCCGTCGGGCGCGGTTGCCGTCAGCGTCACTTCGCGGGCGGACCCGGTGCCGTTCTCAATCAGGACGGGAATGTTCAGGCGCGTACCGGCGCCGATGGCCACTTCCGGGTTCGGCAACAGCTCGGCCAACTGCGGCATGCCGTGAGCCTGCCAGAAATCGCGGTAGAAAGCCCACGGCCCGCCCAATTCGACTTTGATTCCGGATGGCATTGGCGGTATATATTGCTTCGGCGGTGAGTACGGAATCGGCTTTGACGTCACGCCGGCAAGGATGTCGGCGGTGGGTGTTGAAGAAACCAGCGACTTGCCAAAGATCAGCCGTACCGGTTCCCGGAAGTACTTGTAGTCGTTGTTTGCGATGGCCTTCGCAGCCATTTGCCCGGTATCTCCCTGCGTGAGGTGATACCGCATCTCTTCCGCCGCCATTTTGTAATACGGCATCTTGCGCGAAGGCGACTCGTCGGTGGTGGAGTAAGTGGGTCCCTTTCCCGTTAAGAAGTCGGTGTGTAAAGCATCGGAGAAGTAGTAGATCTTCTTCGGTTGCCAAGGGTGCAGGCCTTCGGTGAGATTGGAAATGTCGTTGTGATCGCGGGGCGCGGTGATCTGTTCCGGAAAGGCGGTCCGGTCGCCGGCCATGTCGAACGCTTCGGTCGCGAGGACTCCAGCAGCCTGGTGATCGCCGTGGTTCTCACCAGCCGAGTAGGCCGGCAGCCATGTGAGGATCACTTCCGGCCGGGTCAGACGCACCAGGCGCACGGTTTGATCCAGACACGTGCCGTGGTTCCAGGTTTCGAGCGAGCGCAGGACATCCTGGCCCGGAGTATCGGGGCCGCCCAGGAACCAGACGTTCATGATTCCAAGCGATGCGAGCGCGCGGCGTGCTTCGATCTCGCGTTCGGCTCCTAGCGCCGCTGCCTGCTCATTCCCGACGGCATTGCCGCCGCCATTGCCGCGTGTGCCGAAGATCACCGCTACGCGTTTGTGCTGGTCGTACACCGCACGAGCCAAATAGCCGGTCACCATGGTTTCGTCGTCGGGATGAGCGACGACGACCAGGATGTCGGCCTTATAGCGGGCGTCCGGCTGGAGCGCGGGCGGTTGCTGCGGGATTGTAGCAGCGGCGGCATAGAATGCCAGCGCTCCGGTGAGTGCTAAAGAGTGCAGTCGCATGAGATCTAAAACTGGAAATGTAACCCGAATTGCATCTGGCGCATGGCGGTCTGAGCGTACGTGATCTCACCGGCGCCGAAGGTGTCAATGGTTCCATTTGGAAGGCCGAGGTTCACGTGATTGAAAACGTTGAACGCATCCGCGCGCAGCTCGAGCGATTTGCCTTCCATCGGCAGCAGGTTCTTCGAAAGCGACAAGTTCGAAACCGCCAGCCCGGGGCCGCGCAGCGAATTGCGCGACGCCGTGCCGTTGCGGTACGGCTGCTGCGGCTCCGTGAATGCTGCCGGATTGAACCACTGATTGCGGTTCGGATTCGATACGTTTGTATCTCCAACGATGTCGGCGCGCACGTTGTTGAAATCGGTATTCAACAGGGGCGCGTTCGCAACTGCCGGAGTGAATGGCAGGCCGGACGCGAACGTATGCACCCCGCTCAGACGCCAGCCGCCCAGTATGGCATCCGCGATGGCGTTGTGGCCGAGTGCCCAACGACGATCGCGGCCGAACGGCAGATCCCAATTGTGCTCGAACGTGACAGTATGCGTGCGGTCCCAGGACATCGGACCATGACTTGCGCGTACATCGTAGTTATTCGAGAACCCGCCCGCGCCTTCGGAGTTGCCCATGGCCTTGCCATACGTGTAGGTCAGAAGGAAGTCCAGCCCGTGAGAAAAACGCTTCTGTAGCTTGGTCTGCAGCGCGTTATAGCTAGAGTTATCGCAATTGCAGGTCTGATATAAGCCTTGCTCCAAGCCGAAGGAGTTATAGAATGGGCGGCGAGGATCGAAGTCGCCCGGCCCCGGAATGGCTTGGTTGCGGTTCAGAGACAGGAACAGGTGCCGTCCGACATTGCCGACGTAAGCAACTTCGAGCGCCAGGCTTCCGCCGAACTCATGCTGTATGGTGAAGTTCCAGAAGTACGCTTCGGGGATGCGATATGAATTCTGGGGATCGGTGAAGTAATACACGCTGATGCCGTCCGGTAACGGATAACGGCCATTCGCACCGACGGGCGGGTTTGGAACGGCTGGCGGCCCCGCGAGAAGATTGAACGCTGGGACGTAGGGATTAGGTTGCGGCACGCTCTGAGGATTCACGATAGGCGGGTTGTAATCGGCGCCCTGTCCGAAAACCGCTCCGAGTCCGCTAGGGTTGAAGCTGATGCCGAAACCGGTCCGGATGACGGTGCTGCTCAACACCTGATACGCGACGCCGAGACGCGGAGCAAAGCCGAGGTTGTAGGGCTTCACCCCCATATCCAATGGAACGCTTCCGATGCCGGCCGCCAGCACCTCGCCGGTCGCCGGATCGAAACTGCCCGCGCCGCCCGGTTTCGCGGCCGTCTGCGGCAGATAGTCCTCCCAGCGAAGGCCGTAGTCAATGGTCAGCTTGGGAGTCACTCGCCAGGAATCCTGACCGAACAGGAAAATGCGCGTCTGGCGGAGGCCAGGGTAGTAATTGAGCCCGGTGAAGTATCTCGCGAAGTACGATGTATCGGCCAGCAGGAATGACCCGAGCGCCGCGCCGGTGGCGGCCTGACCGGCCGCGATGTTATCGACATCCGGATTGCCGGTACTGGAATCGTTAAAGCTGATTTCGCCCGAACGGTGCGAGTCACTCGGAATGCGCTGCTGCTGTGCGCGGCGGACATCGACGCCGAACTTGAGGGAGTGATTGTTCCACTGTTTGGTCCAGTTGTTCACCCACTGGAAATGATTCTCGGTTTCGCGCAGGGGGCAGTTACAGCTATTCACTCCGAGCGCGTAGCCGAAGTCGAAACCGCCGCTGCCGTTAATGTAGAACGCGGGCATGCCGCTGGTTTCGGGTGACCCGGCGTTGAGGCCGGGCAAGCCCGCGTCGGTGGCAGGCGTCTGTCCCACTCCGTTCGGCTGCACGCGCACGCGGTAGCGATAGAAGCCGAAGCGTGCATCGGTGACCAGCGTGGGGCTGAAGGTATGGTCGAAACCGAGTGCGAGGCTCTGATTCCGGGTATTCGATTCACCCGCAAATCCGAACGCGGAAGGTCCTCCCGCGAGCGCACCGAAGGCCCCGGGCGAAAGTTGATCGAAACCGGCCAGTGTGTAGCGCCCGAACACGTGGGAGAGAGCCGTGGGGTTGTAATCCACGCGGGCGTCCAACTGATCGGTATCGAACTTCTGGCTCTCGCTAGCGGTGTAATTGTTATAGATCGCGTCGCCGTTGTTGGGCAGCGGCAGGTAATTCATGAGTTTCGCGATCGCGGGCGCCACCGGAACCATGTTGATTTGTCCGTTGCGCGCGAAAACGCGGCGGCCAGCGCCGGTGCTGGAATCGCCAGTGGTGGGATCGAAGACCATTCCCGCTCGCGCCGCCACGCTGGCGCCCTCCGTAGTCGTGACCATCACGGGATTCGCGCACGGCGCTGACGATACCGGATTGCCCGGGTCGTTGCAGATGTAATCGCCGAGCAGCGCGCTGAGGTCGCCGTTGCGTTCCGCTGCCGTCGGAACGGTAGTGATGAGCGAACCGCCGGTACGCCGGCGCGTGCCTTGATAGTCGAAAAACCCGAAGAGTTTGTCCTTGATGATGGGCGCACCAACGGACCCGCCGAACTGGTTCCAGCGGATGGGCGGGTTCTGGAACGTGAACGGGTCGGCGGCATTGGTTATGTCATTCCGAAGAAATTCAAACAGCGAACCGTGAATTGTGTTGGTGCCCGAGCGCGTCGTCGCCTGAATCAGGGCACCGCTCGCGGACCCGAATTCCGCATCGTAATTGCTGGTGCTGACTTTGAAATCCTGCAGCGAATCGAGGTTGGGATTGATCACGGCAATCCCCAAAATCGCGCTCTCGTTTTCGGTGCCGTCGAGCAGAAAACCATTCGCGGTAAAGAACTGCCCGTTCACGTTTGCCTGAATGCCCTGCTGCGGGTTTTCGCTGGTCGCGTGCTGCCAGGAATTCAATTGCGTACCCGGCACGACGAGCATCAGGTTCGTAAGATTGCGATCGAGGACAGGCAACTCCTGCACTTCACGACCGGTCAGAGTGGTCGCGATTTCGGCGCGGTCGGTGGTGAGCAGCGGCGTTTCCGATGTCACGCTGATGGTCTGCTGCGCGCTTGCGGGACTCAGCGTCGCGTTGACGCGCGTGGTCGCATCCACCTGCACGGTGGCGTTGGCGAGGAACGCGGCGAACCCGGGGCTCTCGACCTTCACCTGGTAGCGGCCGGCGAGCAGGTGCGTCTGCGAATAATTGCCTTCATTATTCGCCAGCAGATGCCAGGCAGTGCCGCGATCGAGATCGGTAATAGTGATGGATGCGCCGGGGACGGCCGCCCCTGTGGCATCGAAAACAGTACCGTCAATATTGCCGGAAACGGCCTGGCCCGAAGCGGAAACCGGAAGAAAGGCCAGGAGGAAAATCGCAAGCAAACAGGTAAGTACATTTTGAATCATAAGAAATCTCGGCGTACAGGCCAGAGTATCATTGCATGTGATACGACCGGGTTTATGCGATTCTTTTCATTTCTATTCTTGGCGGCGCTAACGCTACACGGCGCCACGTACTACGTCGATTTCACCGCCGGAAACGACGCGGGCCGCGGGACCTCCGAGAGCGAGCCGTGGAAAACACTCGCGAAGGTGAACGCGACGGAATTGCGTCCGGGCGACCGCGTTCTGTTTAGGAGCGGATCAACCTGGCACGGGCAACTGGTTCCCAAGGGTTCCGGCAGCGAGGCCGCTGCGGTGATTTTCGATCGTTACGGGTCAGGGCGCTTGCCTCGTATCGATGCCGGCGGCGAGTTCGAGGATGCCATCCGTCTTTACAACGTACAGGGCATCGAAGTCCGGCATCTGGAGGTCACCAACCACGGCAGCACGCCCGCCATGCGGCGCGGCGTCCACATCTTCCTCGACAACTTCGGGACCGCTAAACACATCGTCGTATCCGGGCTCTATATCCATGACGTGAACGGAAGCAACGGGCACGGCGACAACGCGAAGGACAACGGCGGCATCATCTTCCGTACGCGCGGCGAGCGCACGCCGAGCCGCTTCGACGGTTTGCTGATCGAGCGCAACATCATCCGCACCGTCGACCGTTCCGCGATTGCGGCCCAAAGCTATCACGCGATGCGCACGCACTGGTTTCCGAGCCTGAATGTCGTCATTCGCGATAACTATGTCGATGACGTGGGCGGCGACGGCATCGTGCCGTGGGCTACCGACCGCGTGCTCGTGGAACACAACATCGCGCTGCACTGTAACCGTCGCGCCGGGAGTTACAACGCCGGTATCTGGCCCTGGAGTACGGACAATTCACTCCTGCAATTGAACGAGGCCGCGTTCACGCATACTACTCTCGACGGCGAGGGTTTCGACTCGGACTACAATTCCCGCAACACACTGTTTCAGTACAACTACAGTCATGACAACGACGGCGGCTTTATGCTGATTTGCACTCCCGGCCGGCGCAATCCGAAGGAAAACATCGGCAACATCGGGACAGAAGTTCGCTACAACATCAGCCGCAACGACCGCACGCGCATATTTCATGTCAGTGGAGGCGATGATACCACCGTTCACGACAATGCCATCTATGTTGGCCCCGGAATCGATGTGCAGATGCTGCTGCTATCGGATTGGACCGGCTGGGCCAATGGCCTGATGTTCCGCAACAACTGGTTCTATGTGCAGGGCACGGCACGTTACGGGCATCAGATCAGCCGGTCGAAGGATGGCACTTACGGCATCGCGTCCGGCTGGGGGCCCGCACAGGGCGTCGCCTTTGAGGGCAATCATTATTACGGACACAACATCGATGCGCCCGAAGACGCAGCCGGGGCGAGGCAGGCCGCCGTCAACGCGCCCGCGCTCGACTGGAATGAGCCGGTGTTCAATGGCGACCCGCAGGAGTTCGACGCGTTCATGGCCGCCCACCGCGCCTGGATGTTGCGATTGTTTAAAGATCAATTCGGAAAGGAAGTCAAACTCGGACGATGAAAACGCTCGCCCTCTGCGCAGCCGCGCTGCTGCCGTTTCCAGTCTGGTCGCAGGCACGCCACAACATTCCGCCCGTTGCCCCGAAAGATTTTGCCGTGATGGCCTGGGGCTCGTCGCCGTCCGACTCCCAGGATCTGCGCGGCATGCGCGATGCCGGCCTGAACATTTCCGGGTTTTGCCGACCGGAGGATTTGGAACGCGTGCGCGCCGCGGGCCTGACGTGTTTCGTCTCCGATCGCCGCCTGAGCAGCTACGATCCGGAGCATCTGCCGCCCGATGATCAACTGCGGCGCGATGTCGCGGAATTGAAGCAGCAGATCGGCTCAAATCCCGCCGCGCTGGGTTTCTATCTGCGCGATGAGCCGAGTGCGCGCCTGATGCCCGGTCTCGGGAAACTCGCGGCCATGCTGCGCGAAGCCATGCCGGACAAGTATCCGTACGTGAACCTTTTCCCGTATCGGGTGTCCGCGCAGCGGCTGGGAACCAGCGACTACGATTCTTATGTCCGCATGCTGGTAAAGACCATTCACCAGCCGTTTCTCAGCTACGACAACTATTCGCTGGTGAACGGCGAAATGCTGGACTTCTTCTACACGAATCTCGAGATCGTGCGGCGGCTTTCGCTTGAAACCGGCACGCCGCTGTGGAACTGCATCCTCGCGAATTCGCATTTCAACTACATGGAACCGTCGGACGCCACCTTTAGTCTGCAGGTCTACAGCACCATGGCGTACGGCGGCCGGGGCATCCAATATTTCACGTACTTCGCGCCGTCGCTCGGGAACTACAGGATGGCGGCAGTAGACCAGTTCGGCAACCGCACCGCGACCTGGGACATGCTGCGCCGCATCGATAATCAGATCCACGCGCTCGCGCCCACCCTGATTAAGCTGCGCAGCACCGGCGTGTATCATTATCCAGACGTTCCCGACCACGGGCAGCCGCTCTCCGCGAGCAAGCTGGTCGAAGGCGTCGAGATGACCGAACGGTTAGTGCGGTCCCCGGTGGCCGGACGGTTCCTGATCGGCGAGTTCGAGGACGCCGCGCACCGGCCGTACGTGCTGCTGGTCAACAAGGACCTGAAGAACTCGTTCCAGTTCAAGATCCGTTTCAAGCAGGGCAGCGCCAGGTTGTTTCGCGTCTCGCCCTACTCAGGACAGGAGCAGCCCTTCGGCCGCGAGATGGACTGGCTCGCGCCAGGGGCCGGTGTGCTGCTGCGGGTCGAGTGAAACGCGTTCTAATGCAGCATTATCGCCGGCCAGGCGAAATCGGCGTAAGCGACGCGTCTTGAGGGCATGCGCGGAACTGCATGCAACAACTTCGGGACTGTTTGCGTTTGCGACTGGCCGATTGGCAATCGGCCGCAGGTTCACAACCTACCCCACGGCGAACTCGAATCCGGTGATTAGCCGCGTTCTTGCCCCCGCACGGCGGCACTCTTTGCTCCAAAATTCGACTTGACCTCGTCACGGAAGATCGGCCTCACCCGCTCCAGCCCATGAAAAACCGGCTGGGAGGCAAAATCCATTCATATTGACTTCCCCCGAGGTGTCCGGTATAGTTCTGAAGTGCCGTTGTTTCAACGGCTTGTCGTGCATGGCGCGAGTGCCTCGGAGGGCGCGGGCCATGGCGCATCGAGCGGAATCGCGCGCAGCCATCCGCCCCACGCCGTGCGGACCGCGTGCGGACCGTTGTAGAGTGAGAACACGGGAGTCGTGGCTATGGCCGTTCAATCTGATGAGCAACGCGTGGAGCAGTCTGTGCAGGCGGAGCAGTCTGCATACGAGCAGCTCATCGATGACTACGGCCACTTCGCACCGCCGCATGAAGGCGAACTGCTGGAAGGCCACGTTTTAAAGGTCACCGATAAGGACGTCATCGTCGACTTCGGATATAAATCCGAAGGCTTGGTGCCGATCGAGCAACTGCAACAGCCCAGCGGGGAAGTAACGGTAAAGCCCGGCGATGCCATCGATGTGATGGTCGACCGCTCGGGCGTGCAGCCCGAAGGCTACATTCTGCTGTCGCACGAGAAGGCGAGCCGGCTGCGCTCGTGGGACAACCTGGAGCGCGCGCACCGCGAGGGACTGATCATTTCCGGACGCGTGTTGGAGCGCATCAAAGGCGGGCTCACGGTCGACGTGGGCGTGGTGGCGTTTATGCCCGGCTCGCAGGTCGACGTCCGGCCGCTGCACCACCTCGATCCGTTCCTCGGGCAAGACATCCCGGTCAAAATCGTCAAGCTGAACCGCCGCCGCGGGAACGTAGTCGTGTCACGGAAGGCGGCCATGGAAGAAGACCTGGTC
>JAICMB010000600.1 GCA_025929455.1 Bryobacteraceae bacterium
GGCGGCAGCAACGCGATCGGAATTTTTACGGCGTTCGTGCCCGATGGCGGCGTGAAGTTGATCGGCGCGGAAGCCGGCGGCCGTGGCCGTAAGCCCGGCGAACATGCTGCGCGTTTCTGGGGTGGCGCACCCGGCGTGTTGCATGGCGCGTACAGCTATTTATTGCAGGACGAGGACGGGCAGGTTCTGTTGACGCATTCCGTTTCGGCCGGTCTCGATTACGCGATGATTGGGCCCGAGCACGCGTGGCTGCGCGATCAGGGCCGCGCCGAGTACGTCGGCATCACCGACCAGGAAGCGCTGGACGCCGCGAAGCTGCTTTCGCGAACGGAAGGAATCATTCCCGCGCTGGAATCCGCACATGCCGTCGCAGAGGCGCTAAAGCGCGCGCCCGAGGCGAAAGGGCAGATCTTTGTCGTGAATCTTTCCGGGCGTGGCGATAAAGACGTCGACATCTATCGCGAGAATTTCAAGGAACTCGATGAGCAGAATCAGCCGGCTGTTTGACTCGCTTCGCCAACAGCACCGCTGCGGATTGATCGCCTACATCACGGCGGGCGATCCCACGCCGGAGCGCACTGTGGATCTCGTGGCGGCGCTCGAACGCGGCGGCGCAGATCTGATTGAACTGGGCGTTCCGTTCTCCGATCCTGTTGCGGACGGGCCGGTGATTCAGCGCGGCGCCGAACGGGCGCTCGCCGCGGGCATTACTCTACACAAAGTTCTGGAAATCGCGGGCAAAATCCGTGAGCGATCCGAAATCCCGCTGCTCCTGTTTACCTATCTGAATCCGGTTCTGCGGTTCGGGCTCGACGCGCTGGCGACGGAAGCTGCAGCGCACGGGATAGACGGATGCCTGCTGATCGATCTGAGCGTCGAAGAGGCGCACAATTATGTCGAGGCGATGCGCGCACGCGGACTCGACACAGTTTTTCTCGGCGCGCCCACCAGCACGCCGGAGCGGTTGCGGCTCGCGGCCAAGTATTCCACTGGGTTTATATATCTAGTGTCGCGAACCGGCGTCACCGGCGAGCGCCAGGCGCTGTCGGACGGCGTTGCGCCGCTGGTGCACGGAATGCGCGCCATAACGGACCTGCCGCTCGCGCTGGGCTTCGGTATCTCGACCCCCGAGCAAGTGCGGACGGTTTCGGAGCTCGCCGATGCTGTCGCCGTGGGTAGCGCGTTTATGCGAACCGTGGAGCAATATGGCGGCTCGCCGGATCTGGAGCGGAAGCTCGAAGAGCAGGCGCGAGCTCTCGCAAGTGGCGCCGCACGCGCGGTGGCGGAGGTCACGCCATGAGTAGCGCCCCGGAGCGCTCTCCCGATGGCTGGGCGACTCCCGAAGCATTGGCGCATTGCCGGGAACGCATCGATGCCGTGGATCTGCACCTGTTGGAACTGCTGAACGAGCGCACGCGCATTGTCGAAGAGATCGGGCGCATTAAGGAAGCGCTGCGGCTTCCGATTTACGAGCCGCGCCGCGAGGATCAGGTGTTCCGCAATGTGATCGAGCACAACAGCGGTCCGCTTCCCGCCGAAGCGGTGAAGCGGCTGTTCGAGCGCATCATCGACGAAATGCGCACGCTGCAGCGCATGCGGCGCGAAACGGCGAAATAGGATCACGCGCTCGCCGCGGCCATTCGCGACGTGGCAGAGGATTGACGGCGATCAGGCCGCAGTGCCGCGGTTGCGCGCGCCGGCATCGGCTGGTGCTTCCTCGGCGGGTGCGGCGGTCGCTGGTTCCGCGGGGCGCTTGCGCGTCAGCCGTTTGCGGTTGGAGGCGACCAGCGTACCGGCAAACGCGCCGATAAAGCCCGCCAACTGTGCGGCGACCGGAGCAAGATTGGCCTTATCCGCGCCGAACGACGCCGCGCAGAAACCGGCGAACGCTACGCCGGCGATTTTGCTGATGCGCTTTACGTTCATATCTTAGTTCGATGAAGCAGGCCGCGGCCGGGCTGCAATTCGATCGTAGCGTACTGCCGCCTTACCGCCACAAATCGCGCGACATGGCGGGCGCCAGCACGGCGAAAATCGACAGAAATACGACATACTGAAGCGGCCACGCCAGCAGCACCGAAACAGGTACGCCGTAAAACCAGCGGTCCGGCCACGGCCAGTTGACGTAAATCCAGAAGCGGTGCGCGGCGTTGACCGTTTCCATCAGAATCGAGAATCCCGCGGACGCAGCGGCCAGCGCCAGCAGCGGCGTCCAATGCCCATGCACGAGGGCGCCCAGCAGGGATTCGCGCGCGCAGTAGCTCAAGACACCTTCGAGCGCCAGCCACACGCCGCAGAAGGAAATCAGGAAATATAGAAAAGGAATTCGCACGCTGCGGGCCTGATTAATGTCGAAAAACCATCCGCCCTGGTGCGCGTAGGAGCGTAGCGTGAGCCACACACCGGCGCCGGCGAGAAGGATGCCGCACCCGAGCAGCAGCGGGAAGCACGTGTGGGCCACCGGCGTGACAGCGCGGCGGCGCAGACCGCACCGTGCCAGCGCGGTTCGCATCGCGAGGTACGTTTCCGTAATCGCCAGCCAGTACGCGCAGAACCCTATGACGAAGGTGCTGCCGTAGACGGCGTCGTTCCAAAAGGGGTAAATCCACAGTTTGCCGAGCCACTGCGCGAACCCGTCCAGCGCGAGGCCGCTGACAGCTCCAATCGCCAGAAAACGCGCGAACGCGGTCCAGTTGCACGTCACGGCGTCGAGCAACGAGAAGTGGCCGAGCTGCCGCGCCGTTTGATCGCACAAAATGATCAATGTCGACGTGAAATAAGACCAGAAAATGGTCATCGACCAAAGATCGACGGCGCGAGTGGGCACCGCGCCCGCAAGATAGGAAAGTGTTACAAACGCCACCCACGCCGCCGCGAGAAAC
>JAICMB010000671.1 GCA_025929455.1 Bryobacteraceae bacterium
GGTCTGGTGGACGACCGTGCGGCCGCCTACAACGCAGCCGTGATCGCGCGCAGCGCCGCCGAGGAGGGCGGCACGCTCGAAGAACGCTTGAACCGCTTTATGACGCAGGCACGCGCTCCTCTCGAACGGGCCTTGGCGGGCCTGAAGACGGATTCGCCAACGCAGTACGCATATCTGCAGGCCGACCACCCGGTGCTGCAAGCGATCTTTGCCGATGAGGAAGCCGGGCCGCCAGCCCTGGGCGTCGCGAGTTTCTCGGTCGATGCGTCCGGCCGGCTGCAGCCGTACGTTCGCATGGTGGCCAATGGCGATGACGGACGCGGCACGCGAATCATCTACGCCGGCCAGCAGCGGCAAGTCCGCGAGTACCTGAAAACGCATCCGGAATGGTCGCAGGCCGACCCGGCGCAACTCATTCGCACGCTCATCCAGCATGAGATCGATGCCGCGGCAGGCGAAGTCGCCGGACCGATTGACATTATCCAAATCGAACCCAATGCCGCCGAATGGGTTCAGAAGAAGCCCGAATGCGGCGGAAATCTCGCAGCCGGACTGCGCACGATCTCGGAAAAGCGGCGCCTGCCGTGACATATTAGGCATTGCAGCAGCACCGCTCAGTGCCGCGCCGCAACGCCGCGGTTTTAACAATGATATGCGCTGCGTTCTTCTTCCGCGGGCTGTTCTATTGTGTTGAGCAGCCGCTGTGGGAAGGATACGACGAGTGGGCCCATTTCGCATACGTTCACAATGTCGCGACATTCGGCCGCGCGCCTTCGCGTGTAGACACACCGCCCGCCTACGTCCGTAGATCGCTCGAGTTGTTGCCCTTATCGCCGTCCGCGGCGGGAGCCGTTCGCGGGTCGAGTACATATGAGAGTTTCTGGGATCTTTCTGAAAAGGAACGCCGCCAACGAGAGCGCGAAATTCGGCACTTAACATCGCAATACAAATCCGCCGGCGCTATCAACACACTGACCCAGTATGAGGCGCAACAGCCGCCTATGTACTACGCGATGGTCGCCCCGTTCTATGCGCTTGTGAGGGCGTATTCCCTTCCTCTGCAAGTGCTCGTGCTTCGGATCGTTACTCTCGCCTTATCCATGCCAACGATCGTGTTTGCTTTCGGCATCGCAACGCGCATAGCTCCGACGCGGCGCCGGGGGGGGTAACGGCAGCACTCGTTGCGTCTTTTCCGGCGTTCTTGATTGACGTATGCCGCGTTGGGAACGACAGCCTCGCCATAACGCTGAGTTCGGCATTCATCTTCTGCGCCGTTTTGAGCATCAGGCGTGAGGCGCTCTCGCTGACGCGGTGGGCGATTGTAGGCGCATTCCTTGGCGCGGCACTTCTGACCAAAACGTATGCATTAGCCCTGGTCCCGCTCCTGGTTGTGATCGTTTTTCTCGACATGTTTATGCGCAAGCGGTTAGCGAGATCGACCGTGATCGGCGCTCTCATTGCGCTTCTAATCGCAGTGGCAGTAAGCGGCTGGTGGTATCTCGAATCCTGGCGGCAAACAGGCACATTTTCGGGCGAACAGCTTGACGCTTTGGCAGCCCCGTTGGGGATCGGCGCGAAGTTGAGTGCGATCTCGGTTGTAGATTGGCCTAGAGTCGTGGATTCGGCTGCGATATCGCACATCTGGGTCGGAGGATGGAGCTTTCTGATCGTTCGGAGTTGGATTTATCGCGGCTTCGAACTGCTCGCAGCGGCCGCGATATGCGGCATTATCACGCTTGCCGCGGTACGAGTCCAAAAAAGTTTCCGCCGGAAATGGCTGGGCGAATCGACAGCGCGCCTGGTCCTGATCGCGTGCGCGTTCCTGCTGGCCTGTTCGGCCGTTTGGTATGACGCGCTCGTCGTTTTCACGGTTAAGGGTATGTCGGTGGGTATTGGTTGGTATCTTTACCCGGCCATAACCATTGAATTCGTTCTGCTTGCCTGTGGGTTCGCCGGTCTATTGGGATTGCGAAGGGGAGTAATACTTTCAGCCGGCACAGCCCTCCTCGCGCTGGCGCTGGATCTTTATACGATGCACTTTGTATTGATTCCGCATTACACGGGTCTGATGACCCGGAAGCCCTCTGGATCGTTCGCGGCAGTGCAGATAGCGGATCTCATCCGCGTAGGCGCGCATGAAATATTCGTTCGCATCGCCGTGAACAAACCGCCGCTCCTGACACCCGCCGTCATCGGTGCAACCTGGGTGCTGTACATCCTTTCGACGGCCTCGCTAGCCTTATTTTGTGCGATTCAGATAACGCGGTCGTTGCAGACACATGAAGGCAGCACACCGAAAACATTCACAATTCCAAATGCGTCCCCGCTCCGCCGCAACGCGGCAAAATAAGAAGGTGTTATGTTCCGCGCTCTGTTGTACCTGCTCAAATCGAACGCAATGCAGCCGGATGGGCACAGAAGAAGCCAGAGTGCGGCGAAAATCTCGAAGCCGGCCTGCGGACAAGCTCAGAAACC
>JAICMB010000833.1 GCA_025929455.1 Bryobacteraceae bacterium
GCGGGCGAGGAACTGGAAGCAGTGTTTATCCGCGCGCCCATTATCCGCACCGCAGGCCCGGAGACGCGCGTGCTCGCTCATTACGGCGGACATCCCGTCCTTGTCGAGCAAGGCCGCCATTTAGCCGCGACGTTTCACCCCGAGCTAACGGCCGGCGCGCGCGTCCACCGTCTCTTTGTCGATAAATTGGAGAAATGAACGGTACTCCGGGCAACACGGCGGCCGGGCGCACGCGCGTACTGTTCGTATGCATCGGCAACTCCTGCCGGAGTCAAATGGCGGAGGGATTCGCGAACCGGTACGGCTCCGACGTATTAGAAGCGTTCAGCGCGGGCGTGTATCCGGCGGAACTGATCGCGCCATTAACGCGCAAGGTTATGCTCGCCAAGAACATCGATTTGGCTGGCGCGATGCCGAAGGATATTGACGACGTTCCGATCGAGACCATCAATCTTGTCGTTAACATGAGCGGCCACCCGTTTCCGGTGCAGGAGGGCGTGTCGGTGGAAGAGTGGAAGGTGCACGATCCCGTCGGCGACGAAGAAGACGTGTTCATCACCGTCGCGGAGGAGATCGAGCAGCGCGTGATGCGGTTGATTCTGTTGCTGCGAAAGCAGCAGGCCAGCGCGCAGTGAGTATCACAACACTGCAGAACCGTCGTGCGGCTAGGCCATGGAGTGGGGCGGCAGTCTTGCTGGCTGCCCTTGCCAGCGGACTGTTGCCAACCCCGAGCTTAGACCGCGCAGCGCGGAGCTTCGGATCGGGCGCGCCGTAAACGGACAACGGAGACTGGCCGCCCCACAGAAATCTGTGAACACTCCGGAACTTTTAAAGTTGCTGTCGTACTACGGTGTGTTGCGTTTGCCGGCCGCCGCGATGCGGTCCTCCAGCACCAAACCGAGGCCGAAATTTTCGATTCGTAGCGCATCGGCGGCGGCGAACTCCAGCGCACGGCGCGGCACAAGTCCCACAATTTCCGACCCGCGAATACTGACACCTCGCGCCGTCGCTTCGCGTGCGACCGCGGCAAAGGCGGCCTGCAGCCCCGTCGTTTCGAAATCAGTGAGGTTCATCGAGACCTGCGCGATGTTGCGCGACGCAAGCTTCAACCCGATCGCCTTTACGTGTGGTAAACCGCCGGACGACTGCCGCACCGCACGCGCGATGTCGCGGGCTATCTGCACGTCGGCGGTGTCGAGGTTAACGTTGAACGCGATTAGAAACTGCCGCGCGCCTATGATGCACGCGCCGGCGGAGGCGTGCAGCGCCGGCCCGCCGATATCGGGAGTTAGTCGCGGGTTTTCAAAACCGCCGCGGCGAACGTTTTCAAGCCGTTTGCGCTCCGCCGTCAGCGCCGCGGTTTCATAAAAATAAACCGGAATATGCAGCTCATCCCACACGCGCTGTCCGAGCCGGTGCGCGATCGCCGAGCATTGTGCGAGCGTTGCGTTTTCGAGCGGAACCAGCGGCATCACATCGCATGCCCCCATGCGCGGGTGCTCGCCGCGATGCTCGCGCAAGTCGATCAACTCTGCGGCTTGTGCGATCACGAGAAATGCGGCCTTTTCGACAGC
>JAICMB010000756.1 GCA_025929455.1 Bryobacteraceae bacterium
GCCGTGACGCACAAGCTGGTCAGCGAGATCGCTGCCGTTGCGCCGGCGCCCGGAACCGGCATGCGGCAAGTGGATTGAGGGCGGCATGGGCCGGCTGATCGAAGGCGTGTGGCACGATCAGTGGTACGAGACGCGTGATACCGGCGGGCGCTTCGTGCGCGCGGAATCGCGCTTCCGCGACCGGATCACGCCGGATGGCCCGTTCCGCCCCGAGCCGGGGCGCTATCATCTTTACGTCTCGCTGGCCTGTCCGTGGGCGCACCGTACGCTGATCTTCCGTGCCCTCAAGGGACTCGGCGGTGCGATCACGCTCTCGGTCACGCACTGGCTGATGGCGGAACAGGGCTGGACGTTCGAGCCGGCTCCCGGCGTGGTTCCCGATCCCTCTGGCGCGCGCTATCTTTACGACGTGTATATCCGCGCCGACCCGCGCTATTCCGGGCGAGTTACTGTCCCGGTGCTGTGGGACAAGCTGCGAGGCACGATCGTCAATAACGAATCCTCCGAGATCATTCGCATGTTGAACTCGGAGTTCGACAGCATCGGCACCCGCCCCGGCGACTATTACCCGCCGGACCTGCGCGACGAGATTGATGCCTTAAATGAACGCATCTATCACACCGTCAACAACGGCGTGTACAAAGCCGGCTTCGCTACCACGCAACAGGCTTACGAAGACGCCGTGCGGCCGCTGTTCGAGACGCTGGACTGGCTGGAACTGCGGCTTGCCGCGCAGCGGTTCCTATGCGGCGAGCGCATTACGGAAGCCGACTGGCGATTGTTCACGACGCTGCTGCGCTACGATGCCGTGTACTTCGGCCATTTCAAATGCAATCTGCGCCGGGTCGTGGATTACCCCAATCTATGGGATTACACCCGCGCCCTGTTCCAGGTTGCCGGCGTGCGCGAAACCGTGGATTTTACCCATATCAAGCGGCACTATTACATGAGCCACACCGGCATCAATCCGCATCGCATCGTGCCGCTCGGACCGGTGCTCGATTTTGACGCGCCGACCCGGCGCGGCCCGATCCCGCTCTGATCCGACCAGGAGACAGGCTTGACGCTGCACACTGCGGGCCGCACCGCGACCGAACGGGAGCTGGCGGCCAAGCGCGCCCTGGAATCGGCCATGCAAAACGAGCCGGACAGCAATGATCTGCGGGCGCTGTATTTCCGTCAGCTCGGGCGATTGGCGCGCACCCATGTGGGGCTGTGCGAGGCTTGGCTGCCGGAACTGGCGCACCCGCTGACCTTGCGTTGCGGAACCTCGGATATCGACAATCTGGAGCAAGTCTTCCTGAGGCGGGAATACGATTTCCCGCTCGATTGCCCAGCCCCCGGGCACATTCTCGATTTGGGCGCCTATGCCGGTTACGCGGCAATCCGGTTGGCGAGCCGCTTCCAGGAGGCACAGATTCTCTGTGTCGAGCCGGTGCCCGCGACGTTTCGGCTGCTGCTGCTGAATACGCTGCGCTACCGCAACGTCACCCATTTGAACGCCGCCGCATGGAGCCATAGCGGTCGCCTGCGCGTCGCCGGCATCCACGGTGGGCACTTGGGCTATCAACTGACCGATGCGGTCGAGGGGGATCAAAGCGCCTATCGTTGCTTCTCGATCCCGGAGATCCTCCGCATGCGCGGATGGGATCGCGCCGAGTTCGTGAAATGCGACATCCTAGGCGCCGAGGCGGCGTTGTTCGCCACGGCTGCCGATTGGGTCGGCGGCGTGGATGTGCTTGCCATCGCAACGCAGGACCGCATGGTGGCGAACAGCGCCGCGCTCGTTGCAGCCCGCTTCGACGGCGCGCTCTACGCGCACTCGCGGCATTACGGTTTCGACATCTATCAGCGGCGAACCGAAGCACGGCCGCCAGCCCGGCCGCCGGTCATCTCGTTGATCCACTCGGGGCCCGGCTTGTCGCCCACCGAGCTGCGCCATGTATCCGCGGAAGGATCGGGGTTTTTCCTGTTCGACGAGCGCGGCTGCCAACTGCACCCGAATCAGCCAGGAGAGCCGCGATGCAGCCGGCATTAC
>JAICMB010000047.1 GCA_025929455.1 Bryobacteraceae bacterium
TAGTCGTTTTACGGATGTGCTGCGATCTCGATTACAACCAGCGCATTCGGCCCTAACTCGAGATCCAGGTGATTGCGATCGAGTTGCCCCTGCACGGGCGCCGGAAGCGCCGTTTCCTCATTCAATCGCCGGATCTGCGCCTCCGTCGGATACTGCGGACTCCCCATCGCGCGGTAAGCCGCCAGCGTATTCGAGTGCGTCTCATCGACGCGGCTCACCGAAACGCGCGCGTTCTCCGGCACGTGCGCAAACTCCAGCCGCACACGTTGCGCGGCTCCGCTCTTGCCGGGGTCGACCAAGTTCCAAACCGCCACGACCACCGTCCGGTCGCGCCGCTTCGTCACGATCACGTTGCGCTCGGGCGCAGCGATACGCTCTTTGCCCAACTTATGCAGCAGCGCGAAATCGTAATAGCTGGACTTATTGATCCCGCCCTTCGCGCGCAAACCGAAATGCCCCTCGAACGGCCTCGCGATTGGCCCGGTCTCTTCGAACACGTCCGAAAACGTCCAGAACGACATCTGGTCCACCATGCCGTCGCACTCGCGAACGGTGTTCGCTACCGCCGCCCCTACGAACGGTTTATCGCGCGCCTCATCCTCGCCTTGCACGTTCCACTCCGTCCACAGCAGCGGCAACCGTGGAAATGCCGAGGCCTGAATCTGTTGGTGCACTTTCGCGACGGCGGCGCACACGCGGTCGTCCACCGGAATCTCTTCATGCGTGCCGAACAGGTTCTCGACGGTGTCGTCCGCGTACGCGTGCGTGGATGCGAAATCGAGCGGCACGTGCTCCGCCGCGACATGTTTCAAAAAATCGTCCACCCACGCCGCCGCCGCCGTCGCGGGTCCTCCCACGCGCAGCCGCGGGCTCACACTCTTCAAATCGCGCGCCGTGCGGTCGTACAACTCAAAATAGGTCTTCTGGCGCGGAATGCCATTCCAGAAATCGATATTCGGCTCATTCCACACCTCGAAATACCACTGCGCCACCTCATCGATTCCGTACCGTTCGACGAGGTGCCGCCCCAACGCCGTGATCAGCCCGTCCCACCGCTCCCAGCTTTTCGGTGGCGAAACATTCGGCTTGTACCAGAACGGGTGCAACGCATCGGGGTTGAACGCCAGCTTCTTCGGCATAAAGCTGAGCTCCACCAGCGGCCGCACGCCATTGCTCAACAGCCCGTCGTAAATCTCATCGACATACGCGAAGTTGTAAACAGGATTGCCGTGCTCGTCCTCGTTGTACGCGCCGACGTCATCGTCGAGAATGCCGTGAAAGCGCACGTACCGGAGCCCGGTGATCTGTTTTACTGCGCGCAGATCGTTCCGATAGCTCTCGCGCATACTCAGCGTGGCGCGGCCGGAACCAAACATTTCCTCCCAGAAATGTGGAAACGGTTTCGCCTGCGCGGACGCGTCGATTCTGATCACCTGCTGCGCCGCGCAATTCGCCACCGGGATGGCCAGCACCGCCGCGAGCGCAACCGCAATCCGACGCCCGCGCGAGGCCACCTACAGCCCCGCCGGAATCCCGAAGAACGGGTGCGTGCCCTCGCCGCTGCCCAGCCCCACATAGGCGCGAAACACGACCTTGGCGCCCACCCAGAAATTCCCGCCGAACCCGTAGCTGTGCCGGTAATTCGAAAAATCCAGATCGCTTCTGCGCATGGTCACCTTACCCGTATCGTAAAACGCCAGAATCCCGAACGCCTTCCAGATGCGCCGTTCATATTGCGTTTGAAACAGAATCAGGTTCGGTCCGCGAAACCGGTAATCGGCAAAGCCGCGCAGCGTTGGATCGCCGTTAATATCGTTCCCACCGATGGTCTCCTGCAGATAAAACGGGATCGCGTTCCCGGCGCTCGCTTGGGACGTCGAAAGCACCGCGCGAATGCTCAGAACGCTGTCGCGGTGCGGCTGGCCCCCGGAGCGTTCCGGATAAATGTTGTGCCGTAGGTCCGCCCGAAACCGCCGGAACGAGTAGTGCCCGGTATCGGTGTCGTGGAAGAAGTTGTAGCCGATGCGGTAATCGAACTCGAACGGATCGGCATGATGCGGGTGCAGAAACACCTCCGCATGCGTAAAGTTCGGCTGTGTTAACAGCCCCGGCGCGGTCGCTTCATTGAAATAACGATCGATCGATCGCACGCTCGTGCTGCTGATGCCGCCGATCTCGGGCAGGATGCCCTCGAACGTGCCGCCCACCCCGAACCATGACGACAGCGGATTGATCGCGCGCATGCCAATGAAGGCTTCGTTCTCGCTGAAGTCCACCAGGTTGGCCCTGCTCGTGTCTGGCCCCAGGCCGTAGAACGGCATGCGCGGCAGTCCTCGCGCCCGCACATACGTGCTGAACAAAAACGAATCGCGCGCTGTGTTCCATTCGCCGAATTTCGGATGGATCATCGAGAACGAGCTCTCCGCCACCCAGAAATCGCGCAACGAAATCGCGCCCGTGGTCTGAAAAACGCGGTGCCATTGCCCCCTTGGCGAATCGAGCCGCAGGTTCAATCCAACGCCAGTGCCGCCGCCCGGAACGATGTTGCGCACGATGGGGTGCACCGGCTGCAACGTGAACAGGTCCGCCGCGCAGCCGCGCACTGTCGCGAAACTCGGATGCTTGCGGAACGCGCTGCAATCGCGTTGAAACTCGTCCATGGTGGCCGCGCTCAATGCCATTCCAGCGGCGGCGATTACGGCTAGCGCGGTTCTCACGAGCCGCCTCCTGCAACCTGCGGTTTCTCGCGGCGCAACTCCGCCGCCACAGTGCGCAGATACGCCGAGGCATCGCGCTCCGTAACGATATCGGCCGGCTGCTTGCCTGTGCGCCGGTCCGCCGGAAACGCCTGTTCCACGTCCCAAGCGTGCTGTACCAGCATTTGCTGATGCGTGGTCAGCGGCTTGTCGAGGCAGTTCGTGCGCGCCAGGTCCGCGACCGGAGGCGGCATGTCGTTCTCCAGAGCTTTGAAGTCGATTTTGTCGTCGCGCGGTTCCGTTCTGGTCATCAGATGGTCGAACGTGTTCGCGGCCCGGTCGCGCGCCGTCAGGTGTTTGTTCTCCCAGCCGTCGCCGAGCAGCAGCTTACGCGCAGTCGCGATAATCGCCGTGTGATCGTAGATCGTCGAGTCAACGGTTCCGGGTTCGATGTACGCCGACACGATCACCGCAGGCACCCGCACACCCAGGCGGGTGAAGTCGAACGGCGGAATCTGCGCCACGTTTTCGCCGGGGCTTTGCGCGATCTTGCCGTCCGGGTTCACCGCATAGGGCGGTCCCGAGGGCGGCGTCACGTGATCGTACAGACCGCCGTGCTCGTCGTAGATGATCGCCAACACCGTGCTCTTCCACACGTCGGGATTCGAGCGGACGGCGTTATACACATCGCGAATCAGGTTCTCGCCCTCCGTCACGTTGTGATCGGGGTGTTGATCGCTCGCCGCAAACACCTGGTCGCCTTCGTCGGAGTCGTTGTAGCGAGGCTCGATGAAGCTGTACGCGG
Organism: Bryobacteraceae bacterium; assembly: GCA_025929455.1. The sequence goes on from JAICMB010000047.1 coordinate 3,502, forward strand.
GCAGCGTGTTTTTGCGGCAGGCGCGGTAGAAGTCATCGGCCTGCCCGAACCATTTATACTGCCCGTCCGCCAGCATCTTGAACGTCATCGCGATGCTCCAGTCGTGGTAGAAGATCTTCCCGCTCAGGCCGTTTTCGTTGAGCAACTCATAAATCGTTTTCGACTCGTCGTACCACACCGGCGACATGTCCACGCGCCCGATCGACGTCGCCGAATGCATATATGAGCGGTTGGGCAGCGTCGGCCCGGGTACGGACGAAAACCAGCGATCGCAGATCGCGTATTGCCGCGCGAGCGTACACAGCACCGGTACGCGCTCCGGCGAAAAGCAGCGCATAATCCGATGCGCCTTGTCTTTGTCGTGCGTGTGCTTTTCGTAGCTGCGCACAAATCCTTGCATTAGGGGACCGCCGTCGTTCGCGCCCTCCCAATTGCTGAAGATCTGCATGTTCACGTCCGGGAAATGGTGCCCCGGATCAGGAGTCAGGTCTCCGGAGTAGTCCGCATCGGCCGAGACCGGCACCTCCACCTCCGACGAATCCGGGTTCGCCTCCGACCCGGTCAGCCCGTCAATCGGATAGTCGGGCGACGCCATCCATCCGAACATGTGATCGAACGAACGGTTCTCCATCATCAACACAACAAGGTGCTTAATAGGCGCAGCCATAAGGGTTCCGTAAACTATAGCGAATTCCGGAGAAAAGTGGGACAGGCAGTAAGTGGGCGGGCAGTCTTGCCCTTCGCCCGCCCGATAAATTGAGCACGTTTCCGCAAATACGCGAGCGCAAAGTAGTCCATTCCGCAGAACCTCCGCCGCGCGCGCAGATTCCGATGTGGGGCGGCCAGTCTTGCTGGCTGCCCATGCCGGGGTTTCCAGCCAAAACTCGTTGGGTCCGGATTGCGGTTCCGAGGCAAAGTTGGGCAGGTGTCCACGGTAGCGGCGGGTATCCACACCCGCCTCGTCCGCCGCCAGTATTCGTCGCGACCGGTCGTGACACTACCGCGGACAGACCGCTCTTGCTGTCTGTCCATCGCCCGCCCGTGATAAATTGAGCACGGTTCCCGCACTATGCGCCAGCCCAAACGCAAAAACTGCGACCAACTTTACGACGATGCCCTCCGCGCGCTGGCCGGGCGCGCGTTCTCTACCGGCGAACTGCGTGTCCGCCTCGCGCGCAAAGCGCTCTGCCCCGCCGACGTCGACACCGTCCTCCAACGGCTGAAGGAAAGCGGTTACCTCAACGACGTCCGTTTCGCCGAAAACTTCGCCGCCGCGCGTTTAGAAAATGAAGGCCTCGGCCGCGCCCGCGTCCTCCGCGACCTGCGCCAGCGACGCGTCGCCCCCGCCCTCGCCGGAACCGCGGTCGACAGCGCCTACCGCGAGGCCGACGAAGCCGCGCTCGTCGAACGTTACCTCGCTCGCAAGTTCCGCGGCAAAGATCTCGCCGCCTATCTATCGGAAGAAAAGAACCTCGCCGCAGCGTACCGCCGCCTGCGCTACGCCGGCTTTTCCGCGCGCGCTTCCATCGACGCGCTCAAGCGTCATGCCGCGCAGGCCGCCGCGCTCGACACCGACGCGCTCGAATCGGTGGAAGAGACCGAACCTGAGAACCCCGCCGCGCAATCGGATTACACTTCTGAGTGAGGCCATCATGAGTGATCCTGCCGCCAGCCAGGCTGGTATCGACACAATCCTTAAAGAACAACGTGTATTTGAGCCCCCCGCCAGTTTCCAGGAGCACGCGCTCATACGCGGCATGGCGGATTACGAGCGCCTGTACGCCGAAGCCGCGAACGACCCTGAAAAGTTTTGGGCCGGCATCGCGCGCGAGCTGCACTGGTTCAAGCCGTGGGACAAAGTTCTCGAATGGGACCTGCCCTGGGCCAAGTGGTTCTCGGGCGGCCAACTGAATGTCTCCTATAACTGCCTCGACCGGCACGCTGAGTCGTGGCGGCGCAACAAAGCCGCGATTATCTGGGAAGGCGAGCCCGGCGAGATACGCACGCTTACGTACCAACAACTACTCAGCGAGGTATCTAAGTTCGCCAATGTCCTGAAGTCACTCGGCGTGAAGAAAGGCGACCGCGTCGCCATTTACATGGGCATGACTCCCGAGTTGCCCATCGCGATGTTGGCGTGCGCCCGTATCGGCGCGCCGCATAACGTAGTGTTCGGCGGGTTCTCGGCAAACGCGCTCGTCGATCGCATCAACGACTCGCAGGCATCCGCCGTCATCACACAGGACGGTGCGTGGCGGCGTGGCGGCGAAGTTAAGCTGAAACCCGCCGTCGACGAGGCTCTCGCCTCCTGCCCCACCGTGCGCAACGTCGTCGTCTATAAGCGCACCGGATCGCCGATCGACATGAAAGACGGTCGCGATCACTGGTGGCACGAATTGATGGCGAACGCCTCCGGCGAGTGCCCAGCCGAGCCGCTCGATTCCGAACACCCGCTTTATCTTCTCTATACCTCCGGCACCACCGGAAAGCCCAAGGGCATTCTGCACACGACCGGCGGTTACGCAGTCGGCACATACATAACGAGTAAGTGGGTCTTTGACTTAAAAGACGAAGACATCTACTGGTGTACGGCAGACATAGGTTGGGTGACTGGCCACAGCTATGTCATCTACGGCCTGCTGCAAAATGGCGCAACCAGTCTGATGTACGAAGGCGCGCCGAATTATCCGCAGCCGGACCGCTTTTGGCAAATCATCGATCGCCACAAGATCACGATTCTATACACGGCGCCCACCGCGATCCGTGCGTTCATGCGCCTCGGTGACGAATGGCCGCGCAAGTACGAGATGAAGAGCTTGCGCCTGCTCGGCTCCGTTGGCGAACCGATTAATCCTGAAGCCTGGATTTGGTACCGCGACGTGATCGGCCGCAACCGCTGCCCTGTCGTCGATACCTGGTGGCAAACCGAGACCGGCATGATCATGATCTCGCCCTGGCCCGGCGCAACACCTACCACCCCCGGCTCCGCCACGCGCCCGTTGCCCGGCGTGGCGGCCGACGTTGTCACGCGCGAAGGCAAATCCGTGCCTCCGGGCGGCGGCGGGTATCTCATCATCCGGCAGCCCTGGCCCGCCATGTTGCGCGGCATTTACGGTGATCCCGAGCGCTTCAAGCAACAGTACTGGTCGCAGGTGCCCGGCGCCTATTTCACCGGGGACGGCGCGCGCCGCGACGAGGACGGCTACTTCTGGGTGATGGGCCGTATCGACGACGTCATCAACGTCTCCGGCCACCGCCTCAGCACCATGGAGGTCGAGTCCGCGCTCGTCGCGCATCCCAAGGTCGCCGAAGCCGCTGTGGTCGGCCGCCCCGATGAGTTGAAAGGGCAGGGCATCTCGGCATTCGTAACCCTGCAAGCGGGCAACCCGCCCGCCGACGCGCTCAAAGACGAACTGCGTCAGTGGGTCGCCAAGGAAATCGGCCCGCTCGCCCGTCCCGACGATATCCGCTTCACCGACTCGCTGCCGAAAACACGCAGCGGCAAAATTATGCGCCGTCTGCTGCGCGAACTCGCCTCCAGCGGCGAAGTGAAGGGCGACATCACGACACTCGAAGACCTCTCCGTCCTCTCCAAACTCCGCCAGGACGAAGAATAACTACGCCGTGCGCGGAACCGCCGTGTACTACTTAGACCTGTTGCTTCCGGCCCGGCGGCACGTGGGGCAGGTCTTTTGAGGAACTTCCCCGCGCCGACGCTCCGAAGTGGGGCAGGCTTTCAGCCTGCGGCGGGTTTCCAAACCCGCCTCGTCCACCGTCGCACGATGCCCCGCGTTCACTGGCGAGACGCCCGGCTTCGACGGTTGGCCACTCCAGACCAGCCCTCGTCCGTTGCCGCACAGCGCCGCTTTCGGTTGCGGCTCCGCTGGCCGATTTTCAATCGGCCCTCGTCCGCAACAACCACCCGTCAATTGTTTGCGGCTCCGCTGCCGTGTGGGACAGCCAGTCTTGCTGGCTGTCCTTCCGCTACTTTCGCCCCGCCCCCAATCGGAACGGGTGACCGCACCGCTCGAAGCCGGTTCTCCAGCACTACCGCCGCCACATCCCCCGCGTTCACGCCCGGCGCGCGCAACCGTACCGTCGCCTCTACCCGAGTTCGTTTCGCACCCAGCGCTGACATCCGGATCGTCTCCGCATAATCCACGAGCGACCCCTTTTCGCTGTGCCGCGCGATCATCCCGCTGCTCGCGTCCGCTAGCCTCTCGCAAGCCCCCGCTGCCGACCAGCGCGCATCTCTAACGGCCCAGCGCGCCCCGTCCGCGGCCAAGCGCGCAAAGACTTCCGCAAACGGTGCGTCAACATCTATCACGGCGTCCGCCTTCGCCATTGCCGGCTTCCGTTGGCTTCGTTCTGACGCAGCGGCGGCCAATAGCGCAGCCCCCACCATCCCGCGCGCGAGCCCCACCGCACCGCCCGACTTCAGTCCCCACGCGGTCAGCGCTCCGCCCGCCGCGCACGCGCCCCAACGCGTAATCGCCGACAACCGCTTGCGCTCAATCAGAACCTGTTCCACTTTGATGTCCCGCCGTCAAAACGAAACGCACACGCGTTTCGAATCGAATCAGCCCCCAGCCATTCTACTCGTTCAAAAAACCCGTTGACAGAAAAAACGGAACTATATCACCCGTGTTTTCAGAGCATTGCGAAGAAAGCGCATTTTGAGCGGAACTGCTGGCCTTTAGCGTGAAGATGCAAGGCACGGGAAATCAACCCGAGCCGAGAACGCGCGTCAGCCGCCGGACTCGACTTGATCGCCACGAACCGCCGCCGAGGGTCGTGAGCAATTCAGTCCGGTTGCGACGCCGGGAAATTCCAGGAGCGTACACGAACAATGCCTGACCCGATCATCATCATCGTTCCCTATCCTCGCGCGTAGCTGGGACGATTCACAAACCATTCACCGGCCGTTAGCCGGACAGTTTCCTTGCGGGCGTTGCCGGAGCGGCAGCGTCCCGCACAGCGAAATAATCCTCTTGAAAAATCAGAACTGTTATCGACCGCGCCGCGCCCGCTAGAATGAGCGCGTGGCGGTCGAACCCGGTCTGTGCGTGTGGCTTACGGGGCTAAGCTGCGCCGGTAAAACGACGCTGGCGCACCGCGTGGCCGAGCGGCTACGCGGATTGGGCCGTCCCATTGAGGTGCTCGACGGCGACGTAGTGCGCCGCAGTCTCTGCTCCGATCTGGGGTACAGCAAACAGGATCGCGACACGAACATCCAACGCATCGCATTCGTTGCCGGGTTGCTGGTGCGCAACGGCGTCATCGTGATCGTGTCGGCGATTTCACCGTACCGCGATGCCCGGCAACAAGCGCGTGCGGCAATCCCGCAGTTTCTCGAAGTGTACGTGAATGCGCCGACCGCCGTCTGTGAACAGCGCGACCTGAAAGGTCTATACGCCCGCGCGCGCCGCGGCGAAATACACGGCCTCACGGGCGTGGACGATCCCTACGAACCGCCCTCGAACCCCGACGTAGAATGCCGCACCGACCGCGAGAGCATCGAAGAAAGCGCTGAAAAGATCGTGCAAGCGGTACTGATGAGAGTCAGCTAGGTTCGGAGTGATACTTGAGCTTCTGCGCTCAACGGCGTCCCGCCAGCTCGTCCGGCGCTCCTAAGCAACTTCGCCCCGCGCGTTGCATGGCGTGGGACAGGTTGACATGACAACCTGCGGCCCCTGTCAATCGGCCTCGTCCCCGCCGTATCATCGCGGGTAGGTCCGCCCTGGTGTGTCGGGCGAAAGCCACTTCCTATGTAACCCGCTGGTACTTATATGACCTATGCTGACTCGTCTCACTTACATTAATTACTGAACCGTGCTAACGTTGTAGTCGCATCAGGAAAGCCCTTTGGGCTGCCAACCGGGTGGGAGAGCCACGGTGGATGCAGGTTGGATTCCAATCCTCCTGCGATGTGGACGGCGGACGCCGTCAACCAAGTCTCCGGGTCACTGCGATGTGGCCGCCCTAGATGCGCCGAAAGGACACTATGTCTCAGGGCGCTTGCCTGTACCCCATCTCTCAACTGATTTCCCGGATCATGCTGGATGCGGGTTTTGACCGTGAGCAATTCGTAGCATCGCTCGGTTACCGCAAAATCGATCGGGGATGCCGCCGCCTGGGCGCTTGGTTGGATCAGGGCGCCGGGTATCCGCGCATCATTAAACAAATCGCCGCATCTTATCCGCAACATGCCGAGCAACTGAGCGCCGCCCTAGCCGCCACGCAAAAGATACGCAAAGATGAGTCCGAAGCCGCATTCGTCGCGCGCTGCACAGCCGAACAAGCGACCTTTCGTCCTTACATTCACGTCGAAGGCGAAACCAGAGTCCCCTCGAGCATCGTGATGTTTGCGGTGAGTGGCGGAAAATGGAACTATATCTCCATCCCCGATGACACTCTCGCGTTGCATCTGCCGGAACTGCTCGCTGCGCTTCCGCAGCTCATGCAAGCATACGTTCGCAAACACGATGGTCAATGCCCATTCTTCGGAAAAGTGACTGGCTTCCGGTTCGTACGGTGCCTGGATTACTTTCAGTTCAACGCCGAGGCCCAACTTGTCGAGCGTGTGGACAAGCCGTTCCGCCGCCCCATCAGCTTCGTAGCACTGCGATAACTCGGCCTGTGCTCAGGTCAACCACGTCGCGGTGTCCCCACATCCACAATACGCGCGGTGCCGCTCATCTTTGGCTACCGCAGCGCCTTCCAACGCCGGGAGGACGATCCGCACCCAACGACTCTTCAGGGCATCCTGGTCCAGCTGATCGTCTATCGCCTCTTCGCAGGCGCCTTCGCCTTCGCCTCCAAAAACTTCCGCCGCGCCTCGGCCGCCCGCACCTTATCTCCTGCCTGGGCGTAAACCCGCGCCAGCAGATACAGCGGCTCCGGATACGCCGGATCAAGCTCCGTCGACCGGCGCAGCCACTTAATCGCGAGATCCGTCTGCTGCAAGTTCCACAGCGCCTTTCCGCCCAGATAAAAGTCCCGCGCCGACGCCGGATTGCGCTTCGCTGCCTTCGCAGCCGCGTCAAACGCCTTGCGATTTTCGCCCGTCTCGATCCACAGCGCCGCCAGGTTCGCATACGGCCAGTCGTAATCCGGGTGCGCGGTCTCGACCAGCTTGATGGACTCCAGGAAATAACGCACCGCGCGCGCGGTGTCGCCGCGAGCCTGGTAGCACAGCCCCAGGTTGTCGTACGCCTTATAGGCCTGGGGATCGAGCTTCAGCACGCGCTCGAACTGCCCGATCGCCTGCTCGATCTGCGCTTCCTGATAATACATGCGCCCGAGCATGTAGGGCGCCTCGGCATCGTTGGGGTGATGTTCCATTACGCGGATCAGAACGTCCTGCGCGGAATTGAAATCGCCTAGCAAATAATCCACGTTGGCTTCGATTTTCAGCGCGCCGGGTTGGCCGGGAGCGTCGCGCAACACCTCGCGCGCCATCGCCTTCGCGTCGCTCCACCGCTGCGCCACGAAATACGTGTTTGCCAGTTGCAGCCGGATCGCAACGTCGCCCGGGCACGCGGCCGCCGCTGATTTTGCGCGCTCGATTGCGGATGGGAAATCGCGTTGCGCGACGGCGGTTCGCGCCTGCGCGGCCAAGGTAGCCGCCGCAATGTTGTCGCAGGTATCGTGTGCGTCCGCCGCCGCGGCAAACAGCAACAGAGGTGCGGCCAGCGCCAGCATCGCTACTGCAATCCCGCGAGTTCCTGCTTCACTTTCGGAATCAGCGCCGCGTACTGCGTGTTCGACGCCTTTGCGAGAAAGGCCTCGAATGCGGCACGCGCACGCGGCCGGTCCCCTTGCATTTCATAAATGAGCCCGAGGTTCATGTGCGCTTCCGCGAGGTTGGGATCGAGCGCCGCGGCACGCTCAAACGAGGTCCGCGCGGCGGGAAAATCGTGCCGCGAAATCGCCACCAGCCCTAGCCCGTTATTGGCCGCCGCGGAACCGGGATCACTCGCCACGATCCAGCGGAACACCCGCTCGGCATCATCGACGCGGCCCGCCTCCAGATACGCGGTGGCGAGGTTGGTCTGGCTCTCCATATCCGTCGGATTGAATTGTGCGGCCTTCTCGTATTCGGGAATCGCGGCGGTCTTATCGCCCCCCCGCAGATACAAATCGGCGAGGCGCGAATGCAGCCGGCCGTTCTCGATGCCCTGCTCGAGCGCGCTGTGATACAGCCGCATGGCCTTGTCATACTGGCCGGTCTTTTCATACTGCGAGCCGAGCTGATAGTACAGCGATGGGTCGGACGCGTCCTCGCGCAGCGCCTGCTCGAGCAGCGCGGTGCGGCGCGCTTCCGAAATCGGCGCGCTGGAGCTTTCAGCCAGATACAGCAGCTTCAGCACGTTCACGCGATCTTTGGGATCGATGCCTTGGCCGGTAAGGTTGTACTGGCGTGGCGAAAATCCGGACAGATAGCCGAGCGAGCGCAGTTGCTCCATCGACCGCTCGTCCACCAGATTGGCTTCGATCTTCTCGGTTGCGCCGCCCCCGATCTTGTTGAGCTGAGCCTCGAATTTTTCGACCTCGGCCGGATGCTGCGCGATTAA
>JAICMB010000002.1 GCA_025929455.1 Bryobacteraceae bacterium
AGGCGATCGACGAGGGTGGTCTTCAGCGGCCATGGCCGCGGCGGGAGCGAATGCCGCGGTTTTGAGAATAGTTCGACGCGTTACAGCCATTGCATGCAGAATACAACGCCACAAGGCCTGCACGCAGCAGCGATGGCGGACGCCGTGGGACTACGTCAGCACTCGCCCGCAAGATCTTCGAGAGCAGCGCCGACACGCAACACCATCTGTTCTTCGAACGGGCGACCGATGATCTGCAATCCGATCGGAAGACCGGCTGAGGTCTTGCCGCACGGGATGGAGAGCGCCGGCAAGCCCAGGGCGTTTACTCCGCGCACGAGGCGTGTGGCGGCCAAACGCGTATCGTACGAATTCCCGCCGATCTCAACCGTAGTCTGGCCGATTCGCGGCGCGGGAATCGGCGTTGTGGGTGTGAGCAGGCAATCGACCATATGAAAGATGATCGACCAATCCCGCATGAAGTGCCGCCGCAAGCGCTGCGCGTTTACGTAATCGGTCGCGGGCACCAGCCGTCCCTGATCGAGCAGAGCAAGCACATCTGCGCCTATGTGTTCGCGCTGGTGATGATGCATCTCATGCACCGCCGACGCCTCGGCCAGAAGAATCACGCGAGAGACGGTGTTCAATGCGTCAAGGTCCGGGACGGCAACCGGGCGGATCTGCGCCCCTCGTTTTGCAGCGGCCGCCGCGCACGCCGTCACGGCCGCATGGATTTCGTCGTCTACACCATCGAAGAAGTGATTGCGAGGTACCCCGAGGCGAATACCTCCTACCGAACAGACGGGAGGCGGCACGTACTCTCGTACCGGTTCGACACTGGAATTGGGATCGCGGTCGTCGTGACCGGCCATCGCATTGTATGCGACCGCTACGTCGCGCACCGTCCGCGCCATCGGCCCGACGTGGTCCAGACTCAATCCGAGCGGTTTTACGCCATAGCGGCTGACGCGTCCGTACGTGGGCTTCAGGCCGGCTATTCCGCAAAACGATGCAGGTATTCGAATGGATCCGCCGGTGTCCGTTCCCGTCCCCATGAAACACATGCCGGTAGCGACTGCGGCGCCGGAGCCCCCGCTCGATCCTCCGGGCGTACAGTCGACGTTGTGCGGATTTCGAATGACACCGAAGTGCGGGTTCGCCGACGTGATCCCATACGCCATTTCATGCAAGCCGGTCTTTCCGACCATCACTGCCCCAGCTTCGTGCAGGAGGCGGACTACGGTTGCGTCAAAATCCGGGACGTAATCGGCGAACAGTTTCGATCCCGAGGTGGTGAGCAGATCTTTCGTGCAGATGATGTCTTTATGAGCGATCGGGATTCCGTGCAAGGGGCCTCGATCGGCGCCCGACGCCAGTTCGGCATCCAGCCGGTCGGCTTCGCCGCGCGCCTCGTCCGCGCAGACGGTAATGAACGCGTTCAGGCGCGGGCTTTCGCGCTCGATCGCCGAGAGACATTCGTCCACCAACTCCCGGCAGGAGATCGATTTCCGGCGCAGTGCTTCACCGGCTTCCGCGATGGTCACTTATCGTCGGGACCTTCCAGTCGGAAGACGACAGCGGCATCGGTGGAGGAAGGGAGTGCGGGTAAGAGTTCCCGCACGGAATCAATGAGCGCCGAAACGGTTGGCTGTATGCGCTCCAACTGCTCCGGTGGTATGGTGGGCGACTCCATACCGCGTATGTTAGCGCTGTGAGCGCACGTATACATAAGCCACGCCGCAACGTTCCCGGCGCACGCGGCTCTGGTAGCCTAATAGCGGCTTACGTCGAAGATGCAGATTCAAACGGTACGGCCGTACCTACTGTCCTGCCCGCTGGAGCGCCCGCTGCGACTGCTCTACTACGGTGGCGAACGGACCATTATCAAACGCGATGCCATGGTGATCCGCGTGGAAGCCGACAACGGACTGATCGGGTACGCACCGGGGCAGGGCAGCGAGAAGGCGCGCGACGCCATCGCCGGCGTTATCGCCCCGTTTCTTCAAGGGCACGAACTGGCCGATCCCGACGCGCTCCGAGTGAAGTTCGCGGCCGGTCCGGGCATCGACCCCGAGCTCGAAAAGATCTACTGCTCGGTCGAAATTGCGCTTTACGATCTCGTGGCCAAGGCGCGCGACGTGCCGCTTTCGGAACTGATCGGAGGGCGCGTGCGGGACCGCATCCGGCTGTACGGAAGTGCCGGCATGTACATGACGCCGGAACATTATGCCGAGGAAGCGCAGGCCATCGCGGGCCTGGGTTTTCAGGCTTACAAGATGCGGGCGGGCAGTGGTCCCGAGCAGGACGTCGAAACCATTCGACGCATGCGTGATGCGACAGGGCCCGACTTCGACCTGATGATTGACGCTCACACCTGGTGGCGTATGGGCAACCGCAACTACACGGAAGCGCAAGTAAAAGAGCTCGCCGAAGCCTTCGCCGCGCAACACATCGCGTGGCTTGAAGAACCGCTGCCGCCCACCGACCACGCGGCCTACCGCCGGCTGAAGGAGATCGACAGAGTCGCAATCGCCAGCGGCGAACACGAGTCGAGCGAAGCCGGCTTTCTGGACCTGATCGCGACCGAGAGCGTGGATTACGTACAGATGGACATCGTCTGTCAGGGAGGATACCCGCTCGCGCGGCGGCTGTTTCCCGAGATCGCGCGTGCCGGGCTACGCTTTGCGTTTCACAGTTGGGGCACGGCGCTGGAGGTTGTGGCGGCGGCGCAGCTCGGCATTTGTTGGCCCGAAATGGTCGTGGAATGGCTGGAGTACCCGTGCTATGCGACGGCCGGTAGCCCTGGGATGTACCCGTTCCCGCTCGCGTCGGAAATTCTGAAGCAACCGCTCGAAATCGAAGCGGGAGATCTGGTCGTGCCGCGCACCTCCGGCCTGGGCGTAGAAGTGGACGAAAGTGCGTTCGAGCGCTATCCGTGGATTCCGGGCCCATGGTCGTTTTTCGAGATCGCCTCCCCGCACGAGATGCGCGCCGTAACATCGGACCATAGCGAACCTTGGTATGGCCGGATTCCGGCGTAGCACGTCACTGCACGCAGGTGTTGTCCTGTGCGCCTTATCAATCGCCGCCGCCGCGCGCGCCGATGCACTCGACGACCTCGCGGCGAATGTAAACGCAATCTGCGTCCGCCACTCCGCACAAACGGCCCGCTTGGCCGCCGCCGCCCAAGCGACCGTGCGCGCGATGATCGCGGGGCACTCGCTCTATCTCAGCAGCGAAGATCACGCCTGGGTTGCCGACGCGATCAATCGCGGTGGCGGACTACAGGCTATCGACGACCTCTCGCGATGGAAGCCGAAAGCGGGCGACGTAGTCTGGCTGGCCTACAACGGTGTCAGCTATGAAGAGGACGCGGCGCGCATAAAAGCGCTCGAAGCCCGCGGTGCAATGGTCGTGGCATTCGGCCCGCCGCTGCCGGAAGGTCATCGCCCCGCGCCGCTATGGGTGGACAGCCTCAGCAACTGGTCCGGCGACCGCAGTACCACACTCATCGCTAACTTGCTCTCGCTTTGGGAGACGACAGGCGAGCTGGCCGCCGCAGCGGCGCGCCAGGAGCATACGCTGGTCTTCCTCGAGGGCGATTCGGCGCCGCACGCGCACGACCGCAAACTGCTCTACGGCGGTCTGATTTTTCACGAAGGCTTTCCGCGCATGCAACCCATCGTGCCGGGCGCGCTGGCAAAAGAATACGACATGGACGCGGCGGCGATGCTCCATGCGATCACGCATCAGGAACTGGACGCCATCGGACAAGCCGGCATTGAAATGGCGCGGCGCACGCGCAAGGGTGAGCACGTCGCGTTTATCCCGAGCGGCGCTGTGATCAACGAACTGGCCGACCGCTCCGGCGAAATGTTCCGTCTTTTCGACGAAGCAGGCCTCGCAAACCCCGCCCCACCATTGATCACTGAAACGCTGCCGGGCATGGGGCTCGCGACCATGCCGCCGCACGAAGAAGAACGCACCGGCATGGACACACGCCGTCTCGACAAGTACCTGAACAAGGGCGGCATGCTCGTTTATTTCGGCTACGATCATGTCCCGCCGGCACTTCGCCTCGCGATGTCGAAAACACGCACGCGCACGATCTGGATCGTTTCGCCGTCGGCCTATGAAACGGGGCTCTCGCAGGAGCGCGATGCGCTGATCGACCAACACTGTCCGGTGTCGGACGCCGCCGTCGACGCGCCTGGCTACGACATACGCATTCTGCCGCTCTCCGGCGTGGCGCAGGCGTTCATCTACGGACTGCTCGTAAAGGCGATCAATGGTGCGCGCTAGCACGGCGGCCGCGACCGGAGTCACGGCAGCGGCCTGTGCTGCGCTCGCCTATGCCGTGCGTGCCCCCGGTTGCGCGTGGCTCGACGGTTCTGCATGCCGCGGATCGCGCGAGCGCCGCGCGCTATCCCTGACCTTCGATGACGGCCCGAGCGAATCGACGCCCGAGCTGCTCGACGTATTGGCCGAGCACGGCGTGCCCGCGACGTTCTTCCTGTGCGGTGCGAACGTGCGGCGTCTACCCGCCGTCGCGCGCCGCATCGCCGCGGCCGGGCACGAACTCGGCAACCACTCCGATACGCATGCCTATTTCCCCGGCCGCAGCGCTGCCTTTATTCGCGACGAACTCCGGCGCGCGCAGCAATCGATTGCAAACGCCACCGGATGTGCGCCGCGTCTGTTCCGCCCGCCGTATGGCGCGCGTTGGTTCGGCCTGCGGGACGCGCAGCGCGAGGCCGGCTTGCACAGCGTAATGTGGACCGTGCTGGCGCTAGACTGGAAATTGCCGGAAGCCCGCATCGCGGCGCGCGTCCTCGCAGGCGCGGTAAATGGCGCGATTTTGTGCCTGCACGATGGACGCGGCCTCGAAACGCAACCCGATATTCATGTCACGATTCGGGCGCTGCAGCGCATCCTACCAGTGCTGAGAGAGAACGGTTACCATTTCGAGAAGGTGAGCGATATTTTATGCCCGACGACTTGAACAACCAGGTGATAGCCGTCATCGCGGAAACGCAGCACATGCCCGTGGAGAATATCAAAGAGGAAAGCAGTTTTCAGGAACTGGGAATCGATTCGCTCGACGGCATCAACATTCTTTTTGCCCTCGAGAGCAAATTCAACATCAATATTCCCGACGATCAGGCGACCGCCATCCGCACGGTTCACGATGCGGTCGAGGGCGTGCGCAAACTGCTGCAGGGCGGCGGCGAAGAACGACCTGAAGTTGCGGTACAGGCCTGAGGGCACGCGCGGGTGACGGCATAAATGACCCGGCGCGTAGCCGTAACCGGACTCGGCGTAATCTCCGCGCTGGGACACGATCGTAAGCAGTTCTGGGAGGCGCTCGCCGCCGGCCGTTCGGGCATACGGCCGATGACGCTGGTCGACCGCAGCCTGTTCCGGTTTCCAAATGGCGCGGAGGTGCCGGATTACGATCCGTTGCGCTGGTTCGACGAAAAAGATCTCTCTCTGATCGACCGCTTTGCGCAATTCGGCGTGATCGCGGCGCGTGAGGCGATCGCCGATGCCGGCCTCGAGATGACTCCGGATCTGCGCGAGCGGACCGCGATTATCACCGGCTCGTGCGTGGGCGGACAGACCACCGAAGACGAGGGCTTCGAGGCCGTTTATAAGAACGGCAGCCCGCGCGTGAATCCGTTCACAATCCCGCGCACCATGGGCAACGCCGCCGCGAGCAGGATCTCGGTCGATCTCGGTGTCGTCGGGCCGACGTATACGGTTTCCACCGCGTGCTCGTCCGCCACTCACGCGATCGGCCAGGCGTTCTGGATGGTGCGGCAGGGCATCACTGACGCCGCGATCACGGGCGGCAGTGAGGCCGTCTTCAGCTTCGGTTTTCTGAAGGCGTGGGAAGCCATGCGAGTGGTATCTCCCGACACGTGCCGTCCATTTTCGAAGGACCGCCGCGGCCTGATTCTCGGCGAGGGCGGCGCGATGCTGGTCCTCGAACCGCTGGACGCCGCGGTGGCGCGCGGCGCGCGCATCTACGCCGAGATCGTCGGCTTCGGTATGTCGAGCGACGCCCACCATATCACCCAGCCGAATGCGGGCGGTGCGGCGCGCGCGATGCGGCTCGCACTCGAGGATGGAAGGCTTGCGGCCGAGGAGATCGGCTATATCAACGCGCACGGGACCGGCACAGCCGTCAACGACGCAACCGAGACCACGGCGATTCGCAGCGTTTTCGGCGCGCATGCGGATCGTCTGCCGGTGAGCTCGACGAAATCCATGCACGGGCACGCGCTCGGCGCCGCGGGTGCGATCGAGGCGGCGGCGACCATACTAGCGCTGCGCTGCGGCACGCTGCCGCCGACAGTGAATTACACCACGCCCGATCCCGCGTGCGATCTCGACATCATCCCGAATGCCGCGCGAAAAAACGAAGCCACGGCCGCGCTGTCGAACTCATTCGCGTTCGGCGGACTCAACGCGGTACTGGCGTTCCGCCGCTGGCACTAGACGCGCTGTGTGCCGGACCGACACACCGGAATGGGCTGCTGCGCGGGTATATAATAATCCGGCAGCGTACCCGCAGGCGGCGTCGATAGCAGGCCTGATGCGACAGTACGCGAACAGTCGGAGGGGTGCCGGCCGTGGGACCGGGGGAGATTACAGGGAACTCAGAAGCGTTGCCGGTTCCGGAAATAATCCGGGGCTGGAAGGGCATTGCGGCACATTTTGAAGTAAGCGTCGGGACCGTTCAGAACTGGACCAGGGAGCACGGTCTGCCGGTGCGCAAGACGGGCGGGCAGCGCTCGGGTGTGTTCGCCTACGCCGGCGAACTCGACGCCTGGCTGGCGTCACGTCACCCTGCCGCGGCTCCGAGCCCTGAACCCGTAGCGCCGGAACCAACTAAGCCGTTCCGCTATGTGGTGTGGGCTTCGCTTGCAGCGGCCATCCTCATCACGGGCGCGATTGCAGGGTTTCGGTGGCGGGAAAAGTATGACACCGCTGTTCCGGCGAGCGTGCGTCGTCGCGGAGAATTCCTGGTGGTCGTGGATGCGTCCGACCGCGAGTTGTGGCGGTATCGCGTTCCAGGAATTTGGCCCCCTCAACCCGAACAGTACGGTACTCAGCAGTTCGCGATCGGCGATCTGAATGGCGACGGCCGGACCGAGATTGTACTTTCGGTCTGCCGGGGAGCAATGGTCGGCGATTGCAAAGTTGTTGCACTTTCGCAGGATGGACACGAGCTGTGGCAGTTCAAACCCGGCCACGAAGTCCACGATCAGTTCCGGAGCTTCTCGCCACCGTATCTGATCGAGTTCGTCCAGATTCTGCCCGCGGCTAAGCGTCATCCCCCGTACGTTGCGATCAGCTCTGCGCACTACTTCAGCTATCCGGACCAGGTCGCACTCCTTGATTCGCACGGCCGCGTTGTCAGCGAATACTGGCATTCCGGCCATCTCACCGCGATGACACACGGCGATCTCTACGGCGACGGCGACACCGAACTGCTGCTGGGTGGCACCGACAACAGCACTTCCACGGCAACCGCGGTTGCGCTGCGGCTTGATCACGTGCGAGGTTACGAGCAGGCACGCGGGAATCTCGCGGGCAACCTGATCGGACCGCCCGCCGCGGAAGACGAGATCGCGCTGCTGCCGCGCTCGCCGCTGGTGACTCTTCCGGAACACAACATCGTTGTACAGCTCACTATCCTTCCAGCGAAAGTGACGGTTGCAACCATCGAAGCGCCTAGCGTGTCACAATCGCCGGGCGAAATGATCTATGAACTCGATCGCCATCTGCGCGTGCTCACCGCCGTGGCGGATATGCGCCTCGGCAAAACCTACGCGGCTCGCTTTCACCACGACCTCACGCCCGCCATCGTGAACTCCTGGCTCACGCAGGCCCGGCTGTTCGGCCCCGAAGCCCCCGCGTTAGCGGCACGCTAGAGCGTAATGCGAAACTAAAATTTGGTCCTTCGCACGTTCCTGTTTTTCCTGGTATCCAGCGCCGCCGCTTTTGCCGCGCCACCCATCTGTCCAGCCGGACTGCCGGTTGGAACCGCGAAGTTCCTCGTCAAGCGGTCCGGCATCGCACCCGCCATCCCCCTGCGCAAGCTCAACCGCATGGAAGAGGGCGACCTGCTCATCTACGAACCCGTCCTGCGCCCTAACGAGAAGCGGCACGGCAAGGTATCCTTCGTGCTCGTCCCTGCATCGGCATCCGAGCGCGCCGACGAGCGGCTGGTCGTTCTGGACCCGAAGGACGCCAACAAGACGGCCAAGTGGAAGGTGCCGTTCCGCACCGCACTGACGGCGTTCGTATACGGCCCAAATGGGCTGGACGCCGGCAAGGTGAAGGGCTTCCTTTCAAAAGACGACGAACTCATATCGCAGCTTGCCGATTATGCCGAGAAGACCGCGCAAACCGAATCGGTGTTGCAGGCGCTGTCGAAGGAGTCACAGCAGGACGACAGTTTCGGCGCCGCGCTGCAAGGTTTTGCAGCACAGGGCGGAACCGCGAAGATCGATCGCAACAGTTCCTTGGATCAGCAAACCATCGCGGCTTTCCGCAGCCTGAATCCGGCATTGTCGGCGTACGATCCCATCGCCGCCCCGCCGGGACAAAGGCTCGGCCAGGCAACCGGACTGGCGGCCACCGTCGCTGCGATGTTTTTCGGCAGCCCCGTCGGGCTCGCGGCTGGCGGTACCGCAATGGCCCTGAACCTGAAAACGATGCTGTTTCCGAACTCCGAGTTCCGCTCCAGCTTCGCGCAGACCGCTCCCGATAACAGCGTGGCACTCTGCGGCAAACGCGATCCCGCGCGCGGCCATGCGCGGCTCGCGTTTCTGTGGGCGCTGCGTATTCCAGATGAGAAGGCGCCCGCGCTCACCATCGCTCCCAACGCGAACGTCGCACTCGGCATCAAGAACGAAATTGAAGCGAACTCGGCCGACGTGCCTTGGAAATTCATCGATCGCGCGCACGGCTGGAAGCTCACGAGTGCGGATGGCAAAACCCTCGCCGTTCCCGTTACTGCCGAATCAAAACACCACACGCTGGAGCTCGATTTGACCGCCGCCAACCTGACACCCGGCCGGTATGAGTTGTCCGGCAAGTGGGACTGGGACGCCTTCACGGCCAAGGGCGTCGTCACCGTGCACGCGCTGCCGGACCTGTCCGAGGCGCGGCTCACGGTCGACACGCACGATCTGCTGCGGCCGCGTTCCGGCAAGGTGATCGTGCGCGCGGACGGCGCCGACTTCGAATTTGTGAAGAAGGTCGAATTAAAGCGCGACGGAGATAAATACGATCCGCCCTTTGTCGTACCGTTCTCTCTTTCAAAGGGATTCGCCCGAGGCCCGCAACAGGATCTCGAGATGCAAGTCAACACCAGCGCGCTCGACGTGGGCAAGTATTCGCTTCTGGTTTATCAGGCGAACGGTAAGGCCAGTGTGATTCCTGTCGCCGTGCTGCCTGAACCACCGCGTGTGAGCGATCTGCCGCTGGTTGTCAGCGAGTCGGACGAGAAGCAGCGCGTCGTGTTGCACGGCGAGGGCTTGGACCGCATCACCGGCCTGGAAGCCGTGGGCGCGACATTCGAGCTTGCGCCCGCGGCGCCGCAGAGCCGCGAACGCGAAGCGACGGTGCTACTCGCGCCGGGCTCGAAGCAGGGCTCGGTCGAAGACCTGCGCCTTCGCGTGCAGGGCTACGCGCAGCCGATCGTCATGCCGGCGGCGCTGCGCATCGCCGGCCCGCGCCCTCGCGTGCTCGAAGCCAGGCTCGCAACGCCCACGGACATGGCGGTCTCGCTCGAAAAGGGCGAACTCGCCGCGGGTGCGTTCATCAGTACGATGATGCGCGTGCAGCACGCTGGCCCGGACACGTCGGTGCGCATAGGCTGCCGCGGCGGTGAGGGGACGCCGGTTGTGGTTCGCGCGGGCATGGACTCGGCCGCCGCGAAGCTGCAGTTGATCGGCCCCGGCGAGATGTTCCTGTCCTTCGATCCCGGCAACTGGCCATCGGGGTGCACGTTGCAGGCGACCCTCGTGGGAGGCGATATCGAGTCACGTCCGTTTACGCTCGGTCGTGTCGTGCGCGTGCCTCGCATCGAAAGCTTCAAATTGACTAACGAGCCCGCGGGTGAAGGCGCTTACTACGGCGTGATCACCGGCACCGATTTAGAGGTCATTCAGAAGACCGGCTGGGACCCCGACCGCGGCGTTGCCGTAACGACACTGCCTGCCGCTATCGCCGGCGAAGGACAGAAGCAAACGCTGCGCGTCGCCATGCCGTGGCCGTCGCCGGCGCCGCACGCGCCCGTCTATGTGTGGCTGCGCGGGGACGCCACCGGGCGCTCGACCACGGCGCGGGATTAGGCTAGTGTGTCCTGAGTATGTATTACAAAACCTCCGCCAACGCGCGCAGATTCCGACGTGGGGCGACCAGTCTTGCTGGCTGCCCATGCCCGGGTCGCAGCCGAAACTTCTTGCGGAATCGGTTGCGGCTTCACTGCCGAGTGGGGCGAGTTTCCTAAGGAACTTCCCGCACCCGCAGCATCGCGTACAGGGCAGGTTGTCAACCTGCTGCCGATTGTTAATCGTCATTGCCCGCCACCGCACAATGGCGCCCCGACCTGCACCGGTCGCTTGTGAGGACGAGTTCCTTGTAGCTCGTGCCCGGCTTGGCGGTTGGCAACTTCAGACCTACCGCCGCCGTCCACGCCTGCTGGACCGTGTTTCAATAACTCCCGGCCAGCCCGGCCCTGGAGGTCCGGCGCACACGCGTTCGTTTGCCACCGTTTTCTAACGAGTTTCTGCCCCGCTATGTAAGCTACACTAGCGCGCACAACAGCATAGCAACCGGCACAGCGGGAACCTTGGCCCCATGTCTGCCGTCTGGTTCTTCATGGGCCACCAGGGCGTACCTGTTCACGCCCCGCTTTCGGCATAGAATACGGTCCATCCACGGTACATTAATAAAACACTGAATCATGCGCTACTGCCTGATTATCCTTACCGCCGCGGCCGCGCTGGCGCGTGCGCAATCACTCACCGACATCGAAAAGCGGGTGACTGAGTTTACGCTGCCGAACGGCATGCACTTCATTGTCTTCGAGCGGCACCAGGCGCCCGTAGTCTCGTTCCATTCCTATGTGAACGCCGGGTCGGTGGACGACCCCAGCGGTGAGACCGGCATCGCGCACATGTTCGAGCACATGGCCTTCAAAGGCACGCAAACCATCGGCACCAAGAATTACCCCGAAGAGAAAAAGGCCATGGATGAGGTGGAGCGCGTCTACGACCGCTACGATGCCGAGCGCAACAAAGGCTCCAAGGCCGATCCGGCCAAAGTCAAAACGCTCGCTGCCGACCTGAAGGCCGCGATGGAGAAGGCCGACAGCTTCGTGGAGCCGAACGCCTATCCCCGTATCATCGAAGAAAACGGCGGTGTCGGGATGAACGCCAGCACCAGCGAGGATTCCACCAACTACTTCTATAATTTCCCGCGCAACCGCCTGGAGCTGTGGTTTCTTCTCGAATCGCAGCGCTTCTACGACCCCGTCTTTCGCGAGTTTTATAAAGAGCGTGACGTGGTGCGCGAAGAGCGCCGCATGCGCGTCGAATCGCAGCCGCAGGGCAAGCTGATCGAAGGGCTGGTGGCCACTGCATTCGAGGCGCATCCGTACCGCAATATGCCCGGCGGATGGGCCAGCGACATCGAAAATTTTCGGCTGCCTGAGGCGGTGCGCTTCTACAAGAAGTACTACGTGCCCGCCAATATCACCATCTCCATCGCCGGTGATGTGGACCCGGTCGAATGTAAGCGGCTGGCTGAAAAATATTTCGGCATCTTGCCCGCTGGTCCGCTCCCGAGCGGCCCGCGCACGGTGGAGCCGCCGCAACAGGGCGAAAAACGCATCCGTATCAACACGCCCGCGCAGCCCGTCCTGGCGATCGCGTACAAGAGGCCCGATCAGAATTCCAAGGACGATCCGGTGTTCGACGTACTCGCCGATATTCTGGCAGGCGGCCGCACCGGTCTGCTCTACAAAGAACTGGTGCGCGATAAGCGGATCGCGCTGGCCGCGTTCGCGCAAGCGACGTTCCCGAGCGGCAAATACCCCAACCTATTTCTATTCTTCGCGCTGCCCAACGCGGGCCACACCGTCGACGAGAACGAGAAGGCGGTCTACGAAGCGGTGAACGAGCTCAAAGATAAAAAGGTGGATGAGGCCACGCTAAAACGCGTCAAGACCAAAGTCCGCGCGTCGGTCATCCGGCATCTCGACAGCAACTCCGGCATGGCGGAGGAGCTGGCCTTCTATTACGTGAATTACGGCGACTGGCGCATGCTGTTTAAAGCGATTCAGGAGATCGATGCGGTCACCGCCGACGACGTGCAGCGCGTCGCGCGCGAATACTTCGTACCGCAAACACGCACAGTGGCGTGGACGGCGGCTCCAGCGCACGCGGAAATGACCGGCGCCGCGCCTGCCAAGGAGGGCAAGTAATGAAACGCGCGCTATCGGTTCTACTGCTTGCTGCCTGGTGTGCGGTCGCGCAGGCGCCGAATCCAAACCCCGCCGCCGTCGGCGCCCGCCCGCGCGTCACGCACACCACCATTCCCGCGAGCGACCAAACGCAAATCCGTACGGCGCCGCGCCTGCCCTCCTGGCATGAACTGAAATTCGCGCCGCTCCCGGCGATTAAAATTCCGAACGTCGATACCGTCACGCTGCCCAACGGCATGCGCGTGTTTCTGCTGGAAGATCACGAGCTCCCACTGGTGAGCGGTTTCGCGCTGGTGCGCACCGGCGAGCTGCTCGATCCGCCCGCCAAGCGTGGCCTCGCCGAGATCACCGGCATGGTGCTGCGCACCGGCGGCACGCATGCAAAATCCGGCGATCAGATCGACGAGCAGCTCGAAAACATCGCGGCATCGGTCGAGAGTCACATCTCCGACTCGAACGGCAGCGTTTCGTTCTCTTGTATGAAGGAGAACACCGACGAGGTCATGCAGGTCTTTCACGATCTGCTCACCGGCCCCGAATTCCGCCAGGACAAATTTGAGCTTGCGAAAACTCAGCTCCGCAGTGCGATCTCGCGCCGCAATGACGATCCCAACGGAATCCTGTCGCGCGAGTTCGGCTCCATCGTGTACGGCCGTAACACGCCGTTCGGATGGACCGTCGAATACGAAAACCTGAACAACATTCACCGCCAGGATTTGATCGACTTCTACAAGCGCTATTACTTCCCGTCCAATATCATGCTTGGCATTTACGGCGATTTCTCAGCGCCCCAGATGAAGGAGCACCTGACGAAGCTGTTCGCCGACTGGACCTACACGCAGCCGGCCGTACCGAAGTTTCCGGAAGTGACCGCAAAGCCTGTCCCCGGGGTTTTCGTGGCCACCAAAGACGACGTGACGCAAACTTTCTTCGAAGTGGGACACCTCGGTGGCACGCTGCGCGATAAGGATTTCGCGGCGCTCGAAGTTGCGGGTGACATCCTGGGCGGCGGTTTCTCCAGCCGCTTATTCCAGCGCGTACGCACCAAACTCGGCTACGCCTATAGCGTCGGCGCGTCTTGGGGCGCCAACTACGACCATCCGGGACTTTTCGAGATTTTCGGAAGCACGCAATCGAAATACACGCTGGCGACATTGAAAGCATCGCTCGAGGAGCTAAACCGCTTGCGCGAGTCGGAAGTTACCGACCAAGAGTTGAAAACAGCCAAGGACACCGTGCTCAACGGCTTCGTGTTTTTCTTCGACCGGCCGAGCAAAACCCTGAACCGGCTGATGCTGTACGACTACTTCGGTTATCCGAAGGACTTCATCTTCGAATACCAGAAGGCCGTCGCCGCAGTCACCAAAGCCGACGTGCTGCGCGTCGCGCGCCAGTATTTCCGGCCTCAGGATCTCACCATCGTGGCGGTCGGAAATCCCAAGGACTTCGGCCAGCCGCTCGCCGAACTCGGCTTGAAAGTCACGCCCATCGAGCTCACGATTCCGGAGCCGAAACAGGAAGCGGCCGCGCCTGCCAGTGCCGCCGACGTGGCGCGCGGGCGTGAGTTGCTCGCGCGCGTGCGCACGGCATTGGGCGGTGAAGCCAAGCTCTCGTCCATCAAAGATGTCGACTACACCGCCGATGTTGAGATTCAAACTCCCGGCGCGGTCATGAAGGCGCAGCAGCACAACATGTTTTTGCCGCCGTGGACGTTCCGTCAGGAAATGTCGCTGCCGTTTTTAAAGCAGACCGTATATTCGAACGGCAAATCGGGATGGATCGTGTCGCCGCAAGGCACGCAGCCTACGCCCGCTCCCGTCGTAAAACAAATGCAGGGCGAATCGTTCCGGCTGCTATACGTGCTCGTGATGCACGACCAGGCCGCCGCCGTGGGCCCGGACACGCTCGAGATTCGCGACGATGGACAAAACGCGAAGCTGACCATCGATCCCGCCACCGGCCTGCCGGCGAAAGTCAGTTACACCGGAGGTCCGGGCGGCGCAAACGAGGTGGTCGAAACCTTCTCCGATTGGCGCGACGTCAACGGTATTAAGGTTCCTTTCGAGCGGACCATTACGCAAGGCGGAAAGAAATTCGCCAACGTACATATCAAGACATATAAATTTAATGCCGGGCTGACCGAAGCCCAGCTTTCAACCAAGCCGTGAAGAATATTCTTGTGTGGGTCGCCGTATGCGCTGTGGCCGTCGCGGCGCGCGATATGCGCGCGGAAACGTCGCAGCAGCGCGGCAAGCGCGTAGTGCAGGAGTGCGTGGACGCGCTCGGCGGCGATAAATTCCTGGCCATGAAGAACCGCGTCGAAATCGGACGTGCATACTCGTTTTATCGCGAGCAGTTGAACGGCTTAACCATCGCGCGCATCTCGGTGCGGTATCTCGATCACGTTGCCGACCCGGGCAGCACGCTCGCAGTCGTCGAACGCGAAGACTTCGGCAAGAAATTCGATTACGGCGTCCTGTTCACCCAGGATGACGCATACGACATCACGTTCCGCGGCGCGCGCCCGCTCGCCACCGATCGCGTCCAGCGCTATAAAGAGTCCACTCTCCGCGACGTGTTCTACATCCTCCGCGAGCGCCTGCACGAGCCTGGGATAATCTTCGAATCCCGCGGCGCCGACGTATGGAACAACAATCCTGTCGAGATTGTCGACATCATCGATGGGCAGAACCGCACCACGACGGTCTACTTTCACCAGCTCACGAAATTGCCGCTGCGCCAAATCATGAAGCGCGTGGACGAGAAAACACGCGATCGCGTCGTCGAAGAAACGCTCTTCAATAAATACCGCGATGTGGACGGCGTCAAGTGGCCGCTGACTGTCCAACGGCAGCGCGACGGTGAAAAGATTTTCGAGCTTTTCGCCGATTCGGTCGAAATCAACAAAGAGTTACCCGACACATTCTTCACGCTGCCGTCGAATATCAAGCGCCTAAAACCCGAGTGAGGGCGCTCATCCTTATTTCTTCGCAGCCGGCGCAGATTCCGCTGTAGGGCAGGCCACCAGGCCTGCAGCGGGTCTCCAGACCCGCTCTCCGGTCGCATACAAGCTGCCTCGAAATACTCCAGACACCTCCTACCCTAAGAACATCACGTGCACGTACGTCCCGAGTCTCGCGTTGTAAGCGAGATACCAGCCCGGATTGTCCGGATCTTCGTAGACGACGATTGGATCGCCACGCCAGTTCCAGTTGGCAACGTACGGAAGGTCCGCCGGCGCAACGCTGAAATAGTAGTTGTTGAACCAGAAACGGTTGGGCCCCCCACCCTGTAAATGAAAAACGTGCCCCGGCCCGAATCCTCCGCGGAAGCGTCCATGCTCCCACGGATGAGCCAAATGAAAACGCGCATCATTGTGGGCATATTCGTGCCCGACCCAGCGTCCGTCGCGTTCCACGTGCGGCGCGTTCGGATGCCCAGGCATATCTCTGTAATTGCGTTCGTGCCCTTGCTCCTGCCGCGCACCTCGCTCTTGCGCGCCTTCGTGTCTTTGCTCCGGCCGCGCCTCACGCTCATGTCCGCGTTCTTGTTCGCCGCGAGCCTCCCGCGCTGGGCCGTGGGAAGGAATGTATCCGCCGCCGACGCGTTCGTTGCCGTGCTGCTGCCGGCTGTCCTGCTGTCGACGATCCTGCTGCCGATGATCTTGCTGGTCGTCGTGCTGCGCGTTCGCAACTCCCGGAACGCAAACGAGCAGTCCGCCCACGGCTAGCAGTCCTATAAGTTTGTTCATGTTGCGTTTTGCCTCCTGGTTCGTGATCCTTCCGTTAGACGCGATCTTGCCGCGATGCACACAGCGAGTCGCCGCAACATTCACGCGCGCGCTTGTAACTCGTTAATCTGTAGTCCGATGCCGGACGTTGCTATCTCTCACGAACACCTACAGTTGTTCATCACTGCGTTGCTGGAGCGCTCTGGCCTGCCGCCCAGCTCCGCGGCGCTAGTTTCGGAATCGCTCATCGCTGCCAGCCTGCGCGGCGTCGATTCGCACGGTGTGCAGCTTGCGATCTTCTACATCGATCAAATGCGCAGCGACAATATCGATCTGCACACGCGTGGCTCAGTTGTGAGCGAAGACGGCGCCTGCGTCACCTACGATGCGAACAATGGCATGGGACAGGTCATCTCCGCCATGTGCTGCGATCACGCCGTCAGGCTTGCGAATACGCTTGGCATGGGCATGGTTGTTGCGCGCGACTCGAATCATTTTGGCGCGGCGGCGTTTTGGGCGCAGCGCATCGCTCGCCATGGCATGATCGGCATGACGTTCTGCAACGCGACGCCCATCGTGCTGCCGTGGCAGGGCCGCGATGGGCGCTTCGGTACCAATCCGATCTGCATGGCGCTGCCCGGCGGCCGCTGGCTGCTCGATATGGCTACGACCACGGTCGCGATGGGAAGAATTTTTAAAGCGTCGCTCACGGGACAACCGGAGATCCCGGCGGGATGGGCGATGAACGCCGAAGGCGCGCCCACCACGGACACGCAGGCCGCCATGCAAGGCTCGCCAATGCCGCTCGGCGGATACAAAGGCAGCGGCCTCGCTGCCATGGTCGAGATTTTGTGCGGCGTGCTCGGCGGCGGCGTCATGACCACCGAAGTCGGCGGCCTGCGCGTAAAGGATCGCCCCATGCGCGTCAGCCAGTGCTTCATCGCGATTGACGTCGCCCGCTTCATGCCGCACGATGTCTTCGAAGCACGAGCGTCCGCTTTCGTCGACAGCGTAAAATCCTCGCGTCCGGCCGCGGGCTATGGGGACGTCCTCGTCGCGGGCGAACCGGAGCAGCGCACGGAGGCGCACCGCCGCGCGCACGGCATCCCGCTAAACGAAGCCATTTGGAACCAGCTTGCCGCTATCGGCGATCAGCTCGGTGTTCCGCGTCCGCCGATACAATAAACACAATGCCAGAAGAGCAAATTGTTGATCAGGGGTCCGCGCCGTCTTTTGAAACCGGACTTGCGCAACTCGAGGCCATCGTCAAAGAAATGGAAACCGGCGAACTGCCGCTAGAGCGCGCGCTGGAGTTGTTCGAAAAAGGAATGAAACTCACCGAGACCTGCCGCAAGCAGCTCGAAGAAGCCGAAACGCGAGTCGAAATCCTCACGCGCCGGGGCGACCGCGTACAGCCCGAACCCTTCAAATAATGATCTTCGCCGAATACGCCGCTTGTCAGCAGCAGCGTATCGATGCGGCACTGGAGCGTTGGGTGCCTCCGGAAACCGCCGAGCCGCTCACCATTCATCGCGCCATGCGGTACAGCCTGTTCGCGGGTGGGAAACGCGTACGCCCGCTGCTCGCTATCGCCGCCGCGGACGCAGTTTCCGATCTGGCGGAAGGCATCGAGAACGCCGCCTGCACGCTGGAACTGATCCACACCTATTCGCTGATTCACGACGATCTACCCGCGCTCGACAACGACGACCTGCGGCGCGGACAGGCGACCTGTCACAAAGTTTTCGGTGACGCAATGGCGATTCTCGCGGGTGACGCGCTGCTCACGCTCGCCTTTCAAGTGCTCGCGCAATTACCCGCGCCGCCGCATGTGAAAGTGCGTCTAATCGAGGAACTGTCCTGCGCAGCGGGTACCATTGGCGGCATGATCGGCGGACAGGTGAACGATCTGGAGGGCAGCGGCAAACATCCCGACGCGCGGTTGCTCGAATCCATCCACCGCGCAAAGACGGGAGCGCTGCTGCGCGCCAGCGTTCGCATGGGCGGCATCTATGCCGGTGCAAGCGCCGAACAGCTCGATGCATTGACCCAGTACGGCGAGCACATAGGACTTGCGTTTCAAATCGTCGACGACCTGCTCGACGTCGAACAGCCTTCCGCCGCTCTCGGAAAAACCGCCGGCAAAGACGCCGAGCAGCACAAGATCACGTTTCCCGCCGTGTACGGGCTGGAGCGCTCCCGTGAAATGGCCGAAGAAGAACGGCGGTTCGCGTTAATGGCGCTGCAGCCCTTCGACGAGCGTGCCGAGCGTCTGCGCGAACTGGCGAGTCTGATCGTGCATCGCCACGCATAAAGGCACGCATTGAAACAGAAGCTGCGGCTGGATCAGATGCTCGTCGAACGCGGCCTCGCTCCAACGCGCGAGAAGGCGCGGGCTCTGATTCTCGCCGGCCAGGTGCTCGTAGACGGTCGCAAGATCGACAAAGCCGGCGCCGATGTGGACACCGGCGCCGCCGTCGAAACGTTGGAGCAGCCGCGCTACGTCGGCCGCGGCGGCATCAAGCTCGAAGCCGCGCTCGCGCACTGGCACATCGACGTGCGCGAAAAGGTTTGCGCCGACATCGGTGCTTCCACCGGCGGCTTCACCGACTGTCTGTTGCAGCACGGCGCCGCGCGCGTGTACGCCATCGATGTTGGCATCGGGCAACTCGACTGGAAACTACGCAACGACCCGCGCGTGATCGTGCGCGAACGCGTCAACGCGCGCTTCCTCACCGCCGCCGAACTGCCCGAACCGCCGCAGCTCGCCGTTTGCGATGTGAGTTTCATCTCCGTCACAATGATTGTTCCCCCGCTTGTTCCGCTGCTCGCGCCGGGCGGGGCGCTGGTAATCCTGGTGAAGCCGCAGTTTGAACTCGAGCGCGGCCAGGTTGGGAAAGGTGGCATCGTGAGAGACCCGGAGTTGCATCGCGCCGCCTGCGACCGCGTGCGCACCGCTGTAGAAGCCGCCGGCTTCAAAACCGACGTCATCCCCAGCCCAATCCTCGGCGCGGAAGGCAATCGCGAGTTTCTGCTCTATGGCAGCCGTTAAAACCGTCGGCGTAATTTCAAAGCCGGGCATCGCGCACGCCTCGGTAATCGTGCCCGAGCTGTTGCGCTGGCTCGCCGCACGCGGCATCGCGACGCGCCTCGACGAAGAGACCGCCCATTATGCGGGCTGCGGCGGAGCGCTCGACCGCTCCGAACTGCCCACCGGCGCGCAGATGGTGATCGTGCTGGGCGGCGACGGCACGCTTCTCTCAGCAGCGCGCGCCATCGGCGACCGCGAAATTCCGGTGTTCCCCGTCAACCTCGGCGGGCTCGGGTTCCTGACCGCCATCACGCTCGACGAACTCTATCCCGAGCTCGAACGCGCGCTCAACGGCGAGCAGCGTATCGCCCTGCGGCGCATGTTGAAATGCACGCTGGTCCGCGGCACCGAAACGGTCGTGACTTACGAAGCGCTGAACGATGCTGTCATCACGAAAACGCAACTCGCGCGCATGATCGATCTTGAAACGTTCGTGGACGATCACTTCGTCTCGAGCTTCAAAGCCGATGGTCTTATCGTATGCACGCCGACGGGTTCCACCGCCTACTCGCTATCCGCCGGAGGGCCGATCATATTCCCCGCCGTCGCGGCGCTCTGCATCACTCCGATCTGCCCGCACATGCTCACCAACCGGCCCGTGATCGTGCCCGACAGCAGCGTGATCCAGATCGTCAGCCGCGCGGCGGATGGCGAAGGCTATCTCACCGTCGATGGGCAAGTCGGACAGCCGCTAAAGCGGAACGACCGCATTCTATGCCAGAGTTCCGGGCATAGCGTTAGGCTCGTGCGCCCCCCGAAAATGCTCTTTTTCGACGTCCTCCGCCAAAAACTGAAATGGGGCGAGCGGTAGATATCCCAGTGGGGCGGCCGGTCTTGCCGGCTGCCCGTGCCGTGGTCGCGCCTCAGTTGCCGTGTGGGGCAGGTTGTCAACCTGCGGCCGATTGTCAATCGGCCTCATCCGCTGTACCCACCCCAGCGCTGTGCCGGATCGAACTTCTGCCTCATCACCCTGACGCCCCATGGACGCGAAACCATACCTGCGCGAGATCTCGCTGAAGCGCGATAAGAGTCCCCGACCCCGCACGGTACCCATTCGTCATCCCGGCCGTACGCAAAATGGAATCGCTGCGGTTTCATCGCGACGTCACGTTCCTGGTCGGCGAGAACGGGGCAGGCAAGTCGACGCTGCTCGAAGCCATCGCCGTCGCGCTCGGCTTCAACGCGGAAGGCGGGTCGAAGAATGTCTGTTTTTCCACGCGCGAGTCACACTCGGAGCTGCACCGCTCCTTGCGGATGGTGCGTTCGCACAATCGCCCGCGTGACGGCTACTTCCTCCGTGCCGAAAGCTATTTCAATGTCGCGAGTGAGATCGAGCGCCTCGACGAGGGGCCGAGCGGCGCCATTGCGCGCAGCTACGGCGGCATCTCGCTGCACGAACAGCCGCACGGCGAATCGTTCTTGGCGCTGCTGCTGCACCGGTTCCGCGGCAACGGACTGTACATCCTCGACGAGCCCGCAGCCGCTCTCTCATCGCGACGCCAAATGACGGTGCTGTCGCGCATGCACGAGTTCGTTAAGCGCGATTCGCAGTTCATCATCGCAACTCACTCGCCCATCCTGATGGCGTATCCGGGCGCGATCATCTACGTGCTCGACGACAGCGGTTATCATGAAACCGCCTATGCCGATACGGCACACTACCAACTCACGCGCCGCTTTCTGGACAACCCGAGCCGCGCAGTCAGCGAACTTTTGGACTGAACCGCACAGTCGTCTTCAATGCTGCGCCCTCCACGCTACGCAACCCCACGCTTGTACCATGTCAGTGAATGCCCGAAAATCCCTTCTCGGACCCGCTGCGGTTTGAGCGCCGCGCTCCGCCGTGCGCCATCGTCATCTTCGGCGCCAACGGCGACCTGACCAAGCGCAAGCTCATGCCGGCGCTGTACCGCCTCGCGTACGAGCGCCGCGTGCCCGCAACTTTCGCGGTCATCGGCAACTCCCGCACCGCATTATCCGACGACGCCTTCCGCCTCAAAATGTGCGAAAGCGTGCGCGAGTTCCTCGAAGACGGGCCCTTCGACCAGGCGGTCTGGGACAGCTTCGAGCGCAACCTTTTCTACATTCCCGGCGACGTGAACGACCCGGCATTCTACAAGGCGCTCTCCGCGAAGCTCGACGATGTACAAAAAGCCAACCAGACCGCCGGCAACGTGCTCTTCTATCTGTCCACGCAGCCCAGCCATTATGAGCACGTTGTCGAAGGCATCGGAAGCGCCGGACTGCAGCACGGCGGCGGATGGCGGCGCCTGGTTGTCGAAAAGCCGTTCGGACATGATTTGAAAACCGCGCGCGAGCTGAACGACGCCATCCACCGCGTCTTCGACGAGCACGAGGTATACCGCATCGATCACTACCTCGGCAAAGAGACCGTCCAGAACATCATCGCCTTCCGCTTTGGCAACGGCATCTTCGAGCCGCTCTGGAATCGCCGCTACATCAACAACGTGCAAATCACCGCTGCGGAATCGATCGGTGTCGAAGGCCGCGGCGCATATTATCAGGAAGCCGGCGCGCTGCGCGACATGATCCAGAACCATCTGTTGCAGGTGCTGGCCACCATCGGCATGGAGCCTGCCGCGGTATTCGAAGCCGACGCCGTCCGCGACGAGCGCGCGAAGTTCCTGCGCTCCATTCGCATCATGAAAACGGACCAGGTGCGCGAATACGCTGTTGCCGGCCAATACGGCGCCGCGCGCATTGGCTCGGAAGACGTGCCCGGTTTTCGCCAGGAGCCCGGCGTATCTCCGGACTCGCAAACCGACACCTACGCTGCCGTCACGTTCTTCGTCGACAACTGGCGCTGGGCGGGCGTTCCGTTTTTCCTCCGCAGCGGCAAACGCCTGCCGAAACGAATCACCGACATCGCCATTCAATTCAACGCCGCGCCGCACGCGCTCTTTCACGACGAGCCCGGCAACGGCGCGCGTCCCAATCTGCTCGTCATCCGCATCCAACCGGAGGAGGGTATCTCGCTGCGCTTCCTGTCCAAGCAGCCGGGCAGCGGCATGCGCCTGCGTCCGGTATCGATGGACTTCAACTACGGTTCGAGCTTCGGCGAGCGCTCACCTTCGGCATATGAAACTCTGCTGCTCGACGCCATGATCGGCGACGCCACGCTGTACTCGCGTCAGGACATGGTGGATGCCAGTTGGGCCGCCGTACAGCCCGTCTTAGACGTGTGGAACAGTACGAAATTCGATTTCCCGAACTACCCCGCCGGCACCTGGGGGCCGAGGGCGTCGGACGATATGCTCGCGCGCCAGGGCCATGTGTGGAGGGTGCCATGACAACCGCCGCACCCGTCCGCCCCGAGCGCATCCTGAAAGATCTCGCTCGCCTCTGGGTGCAATTAAGCGAGCAAGCGCCTGAAAAGGGCGTACTGCGCGCGTGCGCGATGACGCTGATCGTCGCGCTCGAAGCCGCGGAAGATACACAGGATGTTTCCGAAACTCTCGCGGGCGTGTTTCATGATCATCCCAGCCGCGCTATCGTGCTGCGCGTATCGCCGGATGGCGGCGCACTCGACGCGAAGGTTTCCGCACAGTGTTGGATGCCGGTCGGCCGGCGGCAGCAGATCTGCTGCGAACAGATCGAGATCACCTCCCCCGAAGATCAACTCGTCGATCTACCGAAGCTCGCCTTCGGCCTCATCGCTCCCGACCTGCCCGTCGTCATATGGCCGCGCGGCGAGCGGCTGAGCACGAGTCCCGGTATCGAACAGCTCTTTCCTCTCGCGGGCAAAATCATTCTCGATACCTCGCGCTTCTCCGATCCCGATGCCGCCTACGCACGCGTGCGCGATCTGGCGCATCGCGGCATTCACGTTGCCGACCTCGAATGGACGCGCCTCACGCACCTTCGCGAACTTGTAGCTCAGCTGTTTGAAAGCGAGCGCTGCCGCGGCTCCGTGAAGCGCATCGCCGTGCTGCACGGCGGCGAAATCTTGGGCGTGCCCGCCCGTTATCTGATGGGCTGGTTCCGCTCCGCGCTGCCCTCCGCTGAAGTTGCAGCCGAAATCGTGGCAGCACCCGCACACGGTGTCGCGGGCGTGCACATGGCCGGCGATGGCTTCGACGCGCGCATCGATCTCGAACCCGGCGCCGCGCGCATCACCGTCAATGGGCTACAGCGCCGCATCAGCATGCCGCCGCGCAGCGAGCAGGATTTGCTGCGTGAGGAATTGTCCGTGCTCGGTGGCGATCCGGTTTTTCGGAAA